>DASYNQ010000284.1:0-14046 GCA_036008425.1 Methylocella sp.
TTTTGATTTATCCTCGATCGCGATTTTAGCTCGCATCTTGTGCAAATTCAGCCGCTTGACGAGATCGGCGGTCTGTTCGCCAGCGCAATCGATCAGGTAGCCCACATCGGGTCCCTCTGGCAGCGGAACGACGAAGAAATCGAACAGCAATTTGCCTTGCGGCGTCAAAAGCCCGGCATAGCGCCCTTCCCCCTTGGGAATATCAAGCACGCTATTCGTGATGAGCCTTTGGAGAAAACTCGTCGCGTCGGTGCCCGCCACTTCGATGACGCCGCGATCGCGGAGTAGACATACCAGTTCGTCCATTCAAATTCTCGACTTTCACCCTTCCTATTTGTAGATAATCCGCCGACGACGAGACGCAAGTTGCTTTCGCTTTGCCATGGATGAGCGAGTGCCCAGAAATTTCGACATGATCTTGAAGGGCGGCACCGTCGTCGATCATAGCGGGGAAAGCGCGCGCGACATCGGAATTGTGGCCGGGAAAACCGCCGAAATCGGCGATCTCTTCCATGCCGGCGCGGGAGAGACAATCGACGCCGCCGGCCTCCATATCTTGCCGGGCGTGATCGACACTCAGGTGCATTTCCGCGAGCCGGGCGCCGTTTATAAGGAAGACCTGGAGACCGGCTCCCGCGCGGCCGCGCTCGGCGGAGTGACCTTGGTTTTCGAAATGCCCAACACCAATCCCTCGACCACAAGCGCCGCGGCGCTCGCCGATAAGATAGCGCGGGCGAAAGGCCGCATGCATTGCGATTTCGCCTTCTGGATCGGCGGCACGGCGGATAATTGGCACGATATTCCAGAGCTCGAACGCCTGCCGGGCGCCGCTGGAATCAAGGTGTTCATGGGATCTTCGACCGGTTCGCTCCTCGTCGCGGACGATGCCGGGGTCGCCGCCATCCTTGGCCAGACCAGAAGGCGCGCGGCTTTCCACAGCGAGGATGAGTTTCGCCTCAACGAGCGCAAGGATTTGCGGGTGACAAACGATCCTTCCTCGCATCCCATTTGGCGCGACGCGACCGTGGCGCTGCGCTCGGCCGAACGCCTCCTGCGCATCGCGCGGGAAAAACGCGCCTTGATCCATGTGCTGCATGTGTCTTGCGGCGAAGAAATGGACCTTTTGGCGGCGCATAAGGATATTGCGAGCGTGGAGGTGACGCCGCAACATTTGACTTTTGACGCGCACGACTATGCGCGACTTGGCACGAAATTGCAGATGAATCCGCCGGTCCGCGATGCGAGCCACCGCGAGCGGCTGTGGATTGGCGTAGCGCAAGGCATCGCCGATATTCTCGGCTCCGATCACGCGCCGCATACTCTGGACGAAAAGGCAAGGCCCTATCCGCAAAGCCCATCCGGCATGCCCGGCGTGCAAACCCTTGTCCCGGTGATGCTCGATCATGTGAACAAGGGGCGCCTTAGCCTCATGCGTTTCGTCGACATGACGAGCGCCGGTCCCGCGCGGCTTTTTGGGATAGCGGGCAAGGGGCGGATTGCGGTCGGCTACGACGCCGATTTCACCGTCGTTGACCTGAAACGGCGCGTAAGAATTGAAAACCGGTGGATCGCCTCGCGTTGCGGCTGGACGCCTTATGATGGAAAGGACGTTTTGGGCTGGCCCGTCGGCACTATCGTTCGCGGCCGGCGGGTCATGTGGGAGGGCGAGCTTACCATGCCGGGGCAAGGCCAACCGGTGCGCTTCGGCGAGGTTTTGTGACGGCGGCCTTGCGCGGCCTCACAGCCTCTTCAAAAATCCGGCGAAACGCATCAGGCCTTCTGGCCATGGGCCGTGTCCGCTTTCGCTGTTGATGTGGCCTGAATATCCCGCATCGATCAATTCCGCGCCAATCGCGCGCGCCAAAGCCTCGCTGTCGGCGAAAGTCGAAAAAGGATCGTCGCGGCTCGCAATCACTAGGGAAGGGAAAGGAAGCGGTCCGTCCGGCAGGGCCAGGAAAGCCGGGTCGAGCGCGTCGAGCCCAGCGAGAATCTTTACGGACGGCGGGGCGACCAGAAAGGCCCCCTTGACCTTGCCGCTGCTTTCGCCTTTTGCCAAGAAGGGCGCGGCATGCACGGCCGTGAGCACGCCGAGACTATGGGCCACGAGAACGACCGGGCGCGCCTCGCGCTCCACTTCCTCGACGACGCGGTCCCGCCAGGCATCAAGCCTAGGATTCTCCCAATCCGCCTGAACGACCCGGCGCACGGCCGGGATTTTGGCTTCCCAGCGGCTCTGCCAATGGCCCGGCCCAGACCCGCCGAGGCCCGGTATGATAAGAACCTCGGCGTCGGATGTGCGCATCGAAAAAGGCCGCCGCGGTGTTCAGGCGGATACCGCAGCAGCGATCACGGCATCGCGCGCGAGCTCGCGGGTCAACGCATCGATGAAATTCTGGTAGAGCGCCGCTTCGACCGCCTCGAATTCCTTCGATCGCGTCGAAAATTCCGGGTCGCCGGCACGAAGCACGGCTTCGACATCGGCGAGATGCTTGGTTTCCTCGGCGAGCAGGCCGCCGAGCTTTCTCGCGATTTCGGACTCCCCGAGCGCTCGTCTGTAGATTTGATAGACACCTAGCGCGCGGCGTTCGACGAGCCATGTCACGTAGCAATAGGTGAGTTTTCCGCGCTCGGCCTCGGAGCGGCCCGCGAAAGCCGCGTCGCAAGCTTTATCGAGGCCCTGGAAATAGGCCTCGGCCTCCTCGCCGCAGAGCAGGACTTTGGGAGCGTAGGAGTCGAATTGAGCGCCGCCCAATTTCACCGCGAGCTTCTTGAGGCCGAGCGCATGGCGGCCTTCCTCGCAGGCATGGCCAAGGATCGCGGCGGTCAATACCTCGGCCCGCTGGCTCTTCACGATCTTGCGGAACCCGACATATTCGAGATACGAAAACGTGTTCAGCCAGCGCGCGTGAAGAGCGGGGTCCGCGACGACCGCACCTATCAAATCTTCCAGGCGATCTTGTGTTTGCATTTCAAGTCTTCCATGAGAGATTTGGCCGCGATCATCAACTCTCGCCGAAGACGCGCTTAAAGATGAAATCGATATTTTTCAAATGATAGCCGAGATCGAAGAGCTCTTCGAGTTCGGACTCGCTTAGCACGTTGCGCACGTCCTTGTCGCTTTTCAAGAGCGTCAAGAACTCGCCCTCCCCGCGCCATACCGGCATGGCGTTGCGCTGAACCAAGCCATAAGCCTCCTCGCGGCTCATGCCTTTTTGGGTCAGAGCGAGAAGAACCCGCTGCGAATGAACGAGGCCGCCCAGCCGGTCCAGATTTTTTTTCATAGTTCCAGGATAGACAATGAGCTTGTCAATTATTTGGGTAAGCCGCGCAAGCGCGAAATCGAGGGTGATCGTCGCGTCCGGCGCGATCATCCGCTCGACGGACGAATGCGAAATGTCGCGCTCGTGCCAAAGCGCCACGTTCTCCATGGCCGGCATCGCCATGCCCCGCACGAGGCGGGCAAGCCCGGTCACGTTTTCGCTCAGCACCGGATTGCGCTTGTGCGGCATGGCGGACGAACCCTTCTGGCCTTCGGAAAAAAACTCCTCCGCTTCCAGCACTTCGGTGCGCTGCAAATGCCTGATCTCGGTTGCAAGCCGCTCCATCGAGGACGCAATGACAGCGAGGGTCGCAAAAAACATTGCGTGACGATCGCGCGGAATAATCTGCGTCGAGGCGGCCTCGATGGCGAGCCCGAGTTTTGCCGCGACATGGGCTTCGACGCGCGGGTCGATATTCGCGTAAGTGCCGACGGCGCCGGATATCGCGCAGGTCGCGATTTCTTTCCGCGCATGCACCAGCCGCTCGCGGGCGCGCAAAAATTCGGCATAGGCCTGCGCGAGCTTCAGCCCGAAGGTCATGGGCTCCGCGTGGATGCCATGCGAGCGGCCGATCATGGGCGTAAGTTTGTGCTCGAACGCGCGGCGCTTTAAGGCGGCAAGCAGATCGTCGATGTCGGCCAGAAGAATGTCGGACGCGCGGGTGAGCTGCACGGCCAGACAAGTGTCGAGCACGTCGGACGATGTCATGCCTTGATGCACGAAGCGTGCTGCCGGACCTATGAATTCGGCGAGGTGGGTCAGGAAGGCGACCACGTCGTGGTGCGTGACCTCTTCGATGGCGTCGATCCGCGCCGCGTCGAACTTCACATGGCCCGCATTGTCCCAGATCGCCTTCGCGGCTTCTTTCGGGATGACGCCGATTTCGGCAAGCGCATCGCAGGCATAAGCCTCGATCTCGAACCAGATACGAAACCGCGTCCGCGCCTCCCATATGGCGGACATTTCAGGCCGGGAATAGCGCGGGATCATTCAGGGGCTCTACGTCAAAGGCGCGTGCGGCGTGGCATGGCGCCGGCGTGTCGTCTCGCGCCCTAACACGGGATAGCGGGCGAAGTCCATGGGCTCGCCGACGCCATTATCTCCCTTCGAATTTGCCGCGCCAACTCGGCAGCACACCCGGAAATGGCAGGGGCTCGGCCTCGTAAACGGCGCGCGCGATCGCGCGGGCGAGGCAATCGGCGGCGGTCGTGCCGATCTCGATTCTGTCGCGAAGATTTGGGACCTGCCGCGCCACTCCGGTCGCCGCGGCAAAAATCGTGTCGCCGTCTAAGCAAGCATGGGAAGGACGAAGGGCCCGCGCCATGCCGTCATGCGCCATGATGGCAAGACGCTTGGCTTCGGGTTTGGTCAGCGCCGCGTCGGTGGCGACGATGGCGATGGTCGTATTTTCCGCCGCGTCGCCCTTGATGCGAACGTCGAGCGCGTCCGCTGGCCAGGGCGCGGGCCAGCCGAGGCCGCCGAACTCGCCATTTTTTTCGTAAGGGGCGGCCCAGTAATGCGGCCCTTCGCCGATCGTCGCGCGGCCGAGCGCGTTGACCGCGACAAGGGCGCCGACGCGAAAGCCGCCCGATGTCGCTTCGCTTGCCGAGCCGAGGCCTCCCTTGAGATCGGCGGTGGTGGCGCCGTAACCCGCGCCGGCGCTGCCGAGCGCAAAATCGACCGCCGCCGAAGCCGCGGCACTGTACCCCAAATGCCAATAGACCGGCGCGCGCCCAAAGCTTTTGTCGCCGCCATTCAAGAGATCGAAAAGGATCGCGCCCGGCACGATCGGCACCTTGATGTCGCGCACGGGGTAGCCGCGGCCGCTTTCGCGGAGAAAGGCCGCGACTCCGCCCATCGAATCGAGGCCATAAACGGAGCCGCCCGAAAGGACCAAGGCGTCGACCCGCTCGATGGTCATCGAAGGTTCGAGCAGAGCCGCGTCGCGCAGACCCGGCGCGCCGCCGTGAACGGCGATCGAGGCGATGGCGGGAGCCTCGAATATCAGCGCGGTGACGCCGGAGCCGAGTCTTTCGTCCTGCGCATGGCCGACGCGAAGGCCGGGGACGCCGGTAATGAGATTGTTCAATCTTGCCGCATCCCAACGAAACAGGGTTGGCTTCGACGATCGGAACTTCGCCCGGCAAGGTCAACGCCTCGCCTTGATCCTTGGCCTACGACGCGCCGTAGCGGTTGACCACCTCGTGCGCGATCTTGCCGCCCTCCGCGAGAAACCGGCCGATGATGGCCTGCGCGTTTGGGGTGCACAGGCGATAGGTTCTTTCGTAATCGCGAAAGCCCCGGTTATAGCTGCCGGCGAGCCGCTCCTTCCTCGCCGCGCTCTTGGCGTCGGCTTCCAAAAGCGCCTGCATCTTCGCGCGCCAGTCGCCGGGAGGGTTGGCGGCGCAGAGAGCGTCGAAATAGGTCAAGGCGCCGAGGATTTCGGCTAGCCTCAGAATCTCGGGATCGTAAGGCGGCGGCGGCTCGGTTTCCGGCGCCGGAGCTGCTTTCGCATCGGGCGCGGGCTTGGCCGCCGCTTTTTTCGGCTTGGTCTTCGGGTGCTTGGCCTTGCCGTGTTGCGCAGTGTTGCCGGCGGCCTGGGGCGGCTTGGCTCCGGCGGGCGGCGGCGTTGCCGCTGGCGGGCCACCGAAAAGAAAGTCAAATGGGCCAGCGGCCGAAGCAGTCGAAATCGCTATGCAAATTGCCGCCGCCGCAATCGCGCGCAGCAAGCGGCCCGGAATATTTCGAGCGCCCGCGAACGCCAAGTCTCCGTTCATCGTTGGTTTCTCAAAATTGGCCTTCCTGGACGCGCGCCAGTTCTCTTTGCGCCGCATCGACCACGGCATCGAGTTGCGGCGTGCAATCGAGCTCGGAGAGGTGTGCTGGCTCAACCCAGACGGCTTCTCCCGCCTCCGGCCCAGGTTTGGCTTCCCCCGCGATCCACTCGCCGGCAAAGGAGGCGATCACGTAATGATGGCGGATTTTGCCGACGCTGTCGCGATCGATCGATTCCAAATGGCGATTGAACGCGACGATCCGCGCATCGACCTGAACTTCCTCGCGCAATTCGCGCAACGCCGCGTCTTCCAAGGTCTCGCCAACCTCAACCAGTCCGCCGGGCAACGAAAACGAGCCAGCGAACGGCGGCCTAGCACGTCTGGCGAGAAGAACCCGGCCCGCCCGGAAGACGGCGACGCTCACGCCAAGATGTGGACGCCGCGGATAAGTCCGCGCCCCGCCAGGTCGCGCCCCGGTCCGCGCGGCGAAAGAACCGGTTGGGCTCATGGATAGAGGCGCTCCTTGCGCCATGCGTCCCGCTCCGTTGGCCGCCGGAAAACAATACGGTCGTGCAGACGGAAGGCACCCTCCAACCAAAATTCGAGATAAATAGGGGAAATCCTGTACCCGATCCAATAGGGCGGCCGGGGAACTTCGCCAAGACCAAATTTCGCGGCATATTTGGCGGCCGCGGTCTCCAGCGCGAAACGGCTTTCTAGCGGCCGCGATTGCCGACTCGCCCAAGCGCCGATCCGGGCCAGCAACGGACGGCTGGCGAAATAAGCATCGGCCTCGGCGTCGGTAACGAGGGTGACCGGCCCGCGAAAACGCACCTGCCGCCGCAGCGATTTCCAGTGCAAGACCGCCGCCGCCCGCATGTTCGCGCGAAGCTCCTGGCCCTTGGCGCTCTCGGAATTGCTGTAAAAGACAAATCCGGACGATTCGACTGCCTTGAGCAGGACCATGCGCACATTCGGGAGGCCGTCGGCATCGGCGGTCGCAAGCGCCATCGCGTTGGGATCGCTGGGCTCGCTTTTTTGCGCCGCTTCGAACCAATCCCCAAACAGAGCGAAAGGTTCGGACGCCTCGGTGAAGTCACGAGTCGTTAACCCCTTCAACGGTAAACCTCCAAAAGAGTCAATTTCAACGAGCAGCCAAGTCGTGACAGGGGATGCTTTTCGCCGCTATGGCCTATCTTCGATTGGCGCGAAGCCTTGTAGCATGGCGTGCAGATCAGGCGCGATTTTTCGTTTCCCGTATTTCTGGCATTTTGGGCGGAAACCGCTCTCGCGGGCGGCGAAAGCTTGCATCCTTGGCGGCCTGCCGGCGATGCTTGCCGGATGTTCCATGGCGTTTCCGATCTCGCCGTTGATGTCGCCAAGCACCAAGGAAGATGCGACCGGAGCAATCCCGAAGTCGTCGCTCGCCGGTCTCCTCGATGCCGAGGACTGGCGCCGCGCCAAGGCTGCGCTTTCGACCGCCCTCGATCCGCAAGGCAATGGTTCGCTGGTCGGCTGGGATAATCCAGACTCGGGCAATAAGGGTTCATTCACACCGGTTGGCAAACCCTTCCCGTTGGAGGCCAGGATTTGCCGCGTCTTTCTCGCCAAGCTCGATTGCAAGGGCGACGAACACGCCATGCAAGGAACCGCTTGCTCGGATAAGCGGGGCGAGTGGACGATCGCCGAGGCGAAACCTTGGAAAAAGACCTAAATAATGGATTAGGTTTGCAGCGGCCGAGGGTTTCAGTTCATAGAGCCTTGCGGCCGGTGTGCCGCAGCCCCAATTTTACCGAAGACACATGCACTTGTGCCGGCGGACGGCCAGGTGCGAAACTGGGCTAATCTATGCGTGATCCTTATTCGGTTTTGGGAGTTCAGAAATCAGCCGACATGGCCGAGATCAAAAAGGTCTATCGCAAGCTCGCCAAGAAATTTCATCCAGATCAAAGCAAGGATCCGAAGGCGAAGGAGAAATTCGCCGAGGTGAGCGCCGCCTATGAGATTTTGGGCGACGAGAAAAAACGCGCCGCTTTCGACCGGGGCGAGATCGACGCCGAAGGCAAGCCGCGTTTCCATGGGTTCGAAGGCTTCGGTAGAGAGGGCGGGGGTTTTGGCCGGCGTTCGCGAGCCGGCGGCGGCCCGGGTTTCCAGCATTTTGAATTCAATTTCGGCGGCGACCCTCCCGGCGCTGAGGGCTTAAATGCAAGCGATATTTTTGCCGACCTTTTTGGTACCGGGACGGCAAGTGGCCGCAGGGGACGAACGCGTGGCCAAGGCTCGCCGCCGCCGCGCGGCGAGGATGTCAATGTGAACGTAACAATAAGCCTCGCCGAGGCGGCGAAAGGGACGACCGCTCTGGTCACCTTGCCGAGCGGCCGGACCCTTGAGGTCTCGGTTCCGGCGGGAATCGAGGATGGCAAGCAAATCCGCCTGAAGCGGCAGGGCCAACCAAGTCCTTTGGGCGGCGAGCCGGGCGACGCCATGGCGACCGTCCAAATCGCCAAACATCCCTATTTCCGCGTCGAGGGGCGCGACCTGCGACTCGATTTGCCGGTCACCCTTTATGAAGCTGTCCTCGGCACCAGGGTCAATGCGCCGACGCTCGAAGGCACAGTGGAGCTTACGGTTCCCCCCGGCTCGAATGGCGGGCGCACCTTGCGCCTGCGCGGCAAAGGCTTGCCTCGCCCGAATGGCTCCTCCGGCGATCTGCTGGTGAGCTTGAAAATTGTCCTCCCCGACGAGGCGGACTCCGAGCTTGCCAATCTTATGCGCAAATGGGAAAGCCAAAAGCCCTACAATCCGCGCACCGGCTTAGTTTAACATTTGCCTGTGCCTGCGCTACAAGCACATGCAGCGCTTGAGCGGGGCCATAAACGTTAGGGCGCGGGCGCGAATGCCACGCCGCGATATACTTCGCCAGACCGCGAGGTCTCCAAGGTCACGAACTTTTCGAGACTTCCCTGATGGGCGTCGCGATCACAATCACGATCGGCACAATTATGGTGTTCGTCGGCAAGACGGTTGCCGCAAGCGCGTCGGTGATCATCACGAGCTTGGTCGGGTCGGGTTCGCCGTGGAAAAAGGGCCGGCCGCCTATGGTCGAGCCAAACAGCGAAAGTCTTCCTTGTCTTCCTTGTCTTCCTTGTCTTCCTTGTCTTCCTGATCCCTGCAGGGGGCGAAAGCCACACCGCGGAGAACTTGTCCGAAGCCGGCGGTCTCCAGAACATGGAACTGTTCGTCGGCGGGCAGGCTCGTGGCGGCAAGACGATCCGTAATCGCAACCAGCCTATTGGGATCAGCGCCCTGGTCACCCGAATTGCTGATCGTCGAGGAGATGGCGAAGATCGTGACGGTGCCGTCGTTCAGGTTCACCTTCCCGGTCAAATTGCGCAGTCCGTCCGTGGCGGGGTAGAGGCCCGGATCCAAACCGGGGACGCTATACTGTGCGCCGAGACCGAGACCTTTTTGCAGCGTGTAGGCGAGATGCCAGGTTCCCGCGCTTAGGGTCCATTTCTGCAGGCCGCCGTTGGGGTTTAGCGCGTTTGCTGTCGTATTCACGCCATCGCCTTCATCGGCGACATAGAGCGTGGTGGCGTTCGCAAACCAGATTCCGAACGGATGGAAGTTGGTTGTCGCGAAGTTCGGGGACGTGGGATCGGTGGAGATGTTCGTGGCGAGACCAATCGGGAAGCCCGGCAGGATCGCAACCTGCGTGGAGGACGCTGTCATCTCGGTCGGCAGCACGCCCGTTGCGCCAACTTGAAAGACGGTGTTGATGCCATTGCCGCCGCTGCCTTTAGTGACATAAAGTGTCTTGTGGAAGATCGTCTCGCCGCGGAAATTGTTGTCCTTGCCGGATTTGTCGGGAGGGTAGGCAGGGGAGCCGTACTGCGTCACCGAATATCCGTATTGAAATCCCTTTGCCGCACCCGACGTGCCTTGCTGTATGCCGACGACAGTCGTGTCTGGGAGGTTCGGTTGGGCGATCTGCACACCCGTGTTGTTCACAATAAACACCGGCGGAGTGCCGGAACCGTTCCCGGCATTGCCGGCCGTGTAGTAAATGTTCTGTCCGTAACTGTCGTTCAAAATCGCGGCGCGGCCGTTGTTGCCGCTATAGGCGTTCACCGCGGTCACACGGGTCGATCGATCGCCATCGATTTCGACAACTGCCCGCTGATAGCTCGCAGCAACTGGATTGGTCGGATCGACATGGGAGGGCGTATTGGAATTCGACACGTCGAGCGTGTTGATCAGCGCCTTGTAGCCCATAAAGGTCAAAGCGCTTCTTGTGGTCGATAGATTGAGCGCCAATTCTGACTTGGAGCTGAAGCTGGTGACTATGCCGGTCCGGTCGGTCACGTTCAGGGCATTGATCAGAAACGCCGAACGATCATGGCCGTGTAGGACATATTGCCTGAGAATGAGCGGCGAGGTGACGCCGAAACTGCCGTCCACGGTGGCGTTTTCGAAGACGTTCGGGTAGGTGCCGTTGGCAATTGCCGTGCCGCCGCCAGGCAATGTCTGGCCGACCGTGACCGTGGCCGCGGTCCCTGCATAAGTGCTGCTGCTCACTATGAGGGCGCCTGGAATAAAAGAAAAAGACGATTCGGAAGCCTGGCCGGCGCCCGTGGCTAGGCCGGCAGCTAGCGCAATTCCACCTGACACGGCGCATAGGAGACGAGAGCGCAGGCTGGTTTGAAGTCTCAGGCTGGCGTGAGGTCTAATATGATGCATTGGATCGCATCCGGTCGTTTGTTGCCTACGCATTTTTCCTCCCAAAATTTTAGCGATGTTCAGTTACTCCGATATTTTCCGCTTCAGTGCGGCACGAATTTGGAGTTGGCGTTCATGTCTTTTGGCAAAGTTGAATTTCACCACGATGACAACAGGGTGAATATCGCTGGAGCCATGCGCGCAAGTTGGGACAGCGAGAGGCGATCTTGCTCGGATCGGCTCGGGTTGTCGGTCCCCATCATGAATCACTCCCTGTCGATATGAACTCGTTAATCGGCAAGGTTTTGAAACAAAACGAGCGGGCCGCTTGGGGCGCGCGCTTGGAAACCGTTGCCTCTTGGGCGCGCCGAATCACGCGTGATTCAGGCGCGGGCGAGACAGCTAACGGCACGGAATTACATTTTCGTGACAGTTTTTCCGTTTTCGGGCGCGGACACGGGATCTGGCGAGGCAAAAATACAAAAGTCCCCTGGAACCGTTCACATTCAAGCACGTTAAGCCCGCAGTAATCATCATCGTTTGGAGAAACAAAATGGGACGCGGTATTCTTCTCTGGCTCTTAGGTGTGCCAATTCCGATTATTATTCTGCTTGCCTTATTCTGGCATTGAGTGCCAATCGGCGCAGCAACGAATGCCCATTGCTTTCGATGGGCGGCGTTCGCGGCCTACGACTAGATCCAGATGTCCACGAGGGCGTCTGAATTAGAAGGCGTGGAAATTCCACTAAACGGTGCGCCAGACAGAAAGCCGTCACCGATGACGGATGCCGCAACCGGCGACCCGCCGGTGTACGATGCGCTGGCGCAAGCCAAGGAGCTTTTGCGTTCGGTTCGCGCCGGCGCGCTCGCCACTTTGGTGCCAGGGAACGCCTTTCCGTTCGCGAGTCTTGTCAACGTCGCGACGACGCCTGACGGCAGCCCGATCCTGCTCGTATCGCGTCTTGCGGCCCATACCCGGCATCTTGCATCCAATCCTCGCCTTTCGCTGCTCCTTGTGCAAACCGGCGCGGGCGATCCCCTCGCGCATCCGCGCGTCACGATCATGGGAACCGGCGAATGTGTCTTCGACCCGGACGACCGCGCGGCGCTGAAGGCGCGCTTTTTGGCAAAACATCCGGAATCGGCGCTTTATGCCGATTTCGGCGACTTCTCGTTTTGGCGCGTGGCCATGGAAGAAGCGCATTTGAACGGCGGGTTTGCGCGCGCCGGACGCTTCAACGCGGCCGCTCTCGCCACGTCGCTCGACGGCGCGGAAGCCTTGGTCGCGGCCGAACTGCAAGCGGTTTCCGAATTGAACCGGCGCCATCGAGACGCTCTCGCGCAATTTGCGGCCGCGCTGGCGGGCAAGCCCGATGGGCCATGGCGGGCAACGGGGATCGATCCCGAAGGCATCGATCTCGGCTGTGATGATCGAACCGCCCGCATCGCGTTTTCCCGGCCGGTTCGTACCCTACAAGATCTCCGCGCGATATTGCCCGAACTCGTCGAGGCCGCGCGGCGAGCCGTGAGCAGCCGGGTACCGGATGCTTGAGCGGCGCCGCGCAAAGCTTGGCTGCTTTTTGCGCTCTAGCCGCGCCGTCAAGTGTCGTATATTAAACCTTGAGTGTCGTGGCCGCGCGGCAAAAACAAGGGAGATAACGATGAATCGAGCCGGTCCTGTCAATCCTGCTTTTGGCGTCGAGAGTTTCGGCCTCAAGGATCTGAAGAGCATTTCCTACAATCTCCAAGCCCCGCGTCTCGTTGAGGATGCGATCCGGCGCGGCGAGGCGATGGTCGCGAAAGGGAGCGCCCTTTCCGCCGAGACGGGAGTCCATACCGGTCGTTCGCCTAACGACGAGTTCGCCGTGCCCGACGCGCTTACCGACAAGACGGTCTGGTGGGACAACAACAAAGCAATGACGCCGCAAGCGTTCGATACGCTGTATGCCGATATGCTCGCCCATGCCAATGGCATGAAGCTTTACGCCCAGGGTCACTATGGAGGTGCCTGGTCGGCCCCCACTGATGGGTCCGGTTTGTATATTTGTGCATTGACGGCCTCGAGGCTAGCGTGGGCGGCGTAGCTGGTCGGAATTGCGAAGCCACCCGCGCGGCAAGTGTGGAGCACGAAACTTCAAGAGGGAAAGTAAATGGATGCTAACGTGACCAGTCCGACTACCAACGGCAAATTGCGCGACTGGGTTGGCGAAATGGTGGCGCTGTGCAAGCCCCACCAGGTCGTCTGGGCAAATGGAAGCCAGGAGGAGTATGACCGGGTGTGCCAGATGATGGTCGACGCCGGCACGTTCATACGCCTCAATCCGAAGAAGCGTCCAAATTCCTATTTAGCCCGTTCGCATCCGTCGGACGTGGGCCGGGTCGAGGACCGGACATTCATTTGCTCAACCAACAAGGACGAGGCCGGCCCCACGAACAACTGGGCGCCACCGGCTGAAATGCGCGCGACCTTGCGCGGGTTGTTCGACGGCTGCATGGCCGGCCGTACGATGTACGTCATCCCATTCAGCATGGGGCCGATCGGCTCGCCCATTGCCAAGATTGGCGTGCAGCTCTCCGACAGCCCCTATGTCGTCGCCAATATGCGGATCATGACCCGCATGGGAAAGGCTGTGCTCGATGCGCTCGGCAGCGACGGCTTCTTCATACCATGCATGCACTCGGTGGGTGCGCCGCTCAAGCCGGGACAGAAGGATGTGCCGTGGCCGTGCGAGGGCGACATCAACCGCAAATACATCGTGCATTTCCCCGAGACCTACGAGATCTGGTCCTACGGCTCCGGCTATGGCGGCAATGCGCTCCTCGGGAAAAAGTGTCTTGCGCTCCGCATCGCCTCGGTCATGGCCCGCGACGAAGGCTGGCTCGCCGAGCACATGCTGATCATGGGCATCCAAGCCCCGAACAACGAGAAAACCTATCTCGGCGCCGCCTTTCCCAGCGCCTGCGGCAAGACCAATCTCGCGATGCTGGTGCCCCCGAAAGGGTTTGAAGGCTGGAGGGTCAGCACCGTCGGCGACGACATAGCTTGGATCAAGAAGGCGCCGGACGGGACACTCCGCGCGATCAATCCAGAGTCGGGGTTCTTCGGCGTCGCGCCCGGCACGAACGGGCAGTCCAATCCCAACGCGATGCAGACGATCAGCAAGAACTCCATTTTCACCAATACCGCACTGACCGACGACGGCGATGTCTGGTGGGAGGGGATGACCGAC
>DASYNQ010000285.1:0-11001 GCA_036008425.1 Methylocella sp.
GCACGCGCGGGTTCTGTTCGAGGACTGGATGACCGTCAACAAGATCGCCTACCAAGGCGAGCCGGGCGCCAATTCCCATATCGCTTGCGACAACGTCTATCCCGCATGGGAAACCTTACCCTGCGCGACGTTCGAGGATGCGCTCGCGGCCGTCGCCGACGGCGCCGCGACGTTCGGCATGATTCCGATCGAGAATTCGATCGCGGGGCGCGTCGCCGACATCCATCACCTATTGCCCCGCTCCGGTCTCTACATCGTCGCCGAATATTTTTTGCCGGTCCATTTTCAGTTGCTCGGCATCAAGGGCGCGAGACTCGATGAGGTGAGATCGGTCTACAGCCATGTTCACGCGCTTGGCCAATGCCGCATGATTATCCGCGCGCGTGGTCTCGCCGCGCATGTGACCGGAGATACCGCCGGATCCGCGCGGGAGGTGGCGGCATGGCGCGACCCGGGCCGCGCGGCGATCGCCACCCGCCTAGCGGCGGAAATCCATGGTCTCGACGTGCTCGCCGCCGACATCGAGGACGAACCGCATAACACGACGCGTTTCGTCGTGCTTTCGAAAATCCCGCAATGGGCGAAGGCTGCCGCCGGACCGGTCGTGACAAGCTTTGTTTTCCGCGTCCGCAACGTGCCGGCGGCGCTCTACAAGGCGCTCGGCGGTTTCGCCACCAATGGCGTCAACATGACCAAGCTCGAAAGCTACATGGTCGATGGGGAGTTTACCGCCACCCAATTCTTGGCCGACGTCGAGGCCCATCCGGAGGAGCCGGGGCTGGCGCGCGCGTTGGAGGAGCTGGCGTTCTTTTGCAAGGAGTTGAAAATCCTTGGGGTCTATCCGGCGCATCCGCTCCGGATCGAGAGTCAAATGCGCGAGCGGCGAGGTCAGTGAGCAAGAGCAAAATCCGCGCTTGATCGTACCGAACTGCTTCACGTGAAACATTTTGGGAAGAGTGACGATCTGCGCAACCGCATTTTTGCAGCGCGTGGTGTGGTACAAAGCTGGATTTTGATCAGGCAAAAAATTGCGGTAGGATTTATCTGGGGAATTTTGTTTCATGCCGGTATTGGATTGGATCGGGAAAAAAGCGGTGGTGAACCACCATCGCGAGGTGCCCTACCGGCTGCTCCATTGCGACAAATCCAAGTCGGGGGCGATCCGGACGCCGGAAACCTGCTTGTCCAAGGCGACAATTTGGAGGCCTTGAAGGCGCTGCTGCCCTATTACGCGGGCAAGGTGAAGTGCATCTACATCGATCCGCCTTACAACACCGGGAACGAAGCCTGGGTTTATAACGACAACGTCAATTCGCCGGAAATCAAGGCTTGGCTCGGCAAGGTCGTCGGCAAGGAAGCGGAGGATCTGTCGCGCCACGACAAATGGCTGTGCATGATCTATCCACGCCTGCGGCTGTTGAAGGAATTTTTGACCGAGGATGGCGGAATTTTTGTTTCGCTTGACGATGGTGAAGTAGGGCGATTCCGCCTCGTCGCGGATGAGATTTTCGGAACGAGGAACTTTGTATCTCAATGTGTTTGGCACAAAAAATACACGCGCGCGAACGACGCGACGCACTTTTCTGATAATCATGACCACGTGGTGATGTATGCGAAGGACAAATCTAGGCTTATAATCCACCGCCTAGAACGAACTGAAAAGCAAGATAGGGCGTATTCGAATCCCAATAAACACCCAAAGGGGCCGTGGAAACCTACGCCTTTGCATGCGAAGAGCGGCGAAGATGAATTTTTTACTTATACATTTTCGAACGGAGTCAAGTGGTCTCCACCCGAAGGAACGTTTCCGCGCTTCAGCCCCCACACTCTAAAGAAACTCGATGACGCAAACGAGATTTGGTTCGGTGGCGAGGGAGGGGCCGTGCCCCAGAGAATGAGCTTCTTGTCGGAAGTCTCAGACGGATTGGTGCCGGTCACCCTCTGGCCTTATTCCGAAGTTGGTCACAACCACGAAGCAAATGATGAGCTTAAGGAAATTGGGCTGAGCGGTAGATTTCAGAATCCGAAACCCATACGCCTTGTGGAGCGATGCCTCGAACTTATGTGTAACAATGACGACGTCATAATGGATTGTTTTGCTGGTTCAGGCACAACCGGCCATGCTGCACTCAAATTTTCGAAAAGGACGGAATCAAACATACGTTTCATCCTTGTTGAAACGATCGCGTCGGTAGCCACGACTATTACATCGGAGCGGCTTGCACGCGCGCAGTTTCTGGGTATCAGGCTTCGATCTCTTCGAAGCAAAGATTATGGGAAAAGACGCTCACCCTTCGTGATTTAAAAACCGGAGAGGCGCTTCTAAAGACAATAGATGATGTAATAGCACGCAATCGCAATGAGTATGAAGAAGTTAAGATCGATTTCAACGACGGTAGAATCATTATCTTTGGTGAAACTAAATCGGCTCAGTTTCGAGAGGGTCTCGGTTCCGGCTTCCGTTTCTGCACCCTTGGCGAGCCGCTATTCGACGCCGATGGCAATGTCAGCCCCGCCGTCGTCGTCTACCCGGATCTTGCCGCGCATGTCTTCTTTTGCGACACCGGCTCCCCGATCCCGCAACGGGCGGACGGATCGAGCGCGCTCATAGGCACGTTTCAGGGCCGGGCAATCTATCTCTTGTTCGCTTCGGCCTCGATGGGCTTCCCGAGCGCGAAGGCGGGCAATGTCCTGACCGCGGCCATGCTTGATGCACTCCCGCTCCCCGAACCTGGCTTCAATGGCCCCCGCGTGGTCTATGCGGAAGGCTGCACCGTGCCGGACGATCGTCTCGCGGCGGCCGGCGTCACGTTCCGGCAACTGCCCTACCAAATCGAAGGGCTGTGACGATGGCGGACGGCGCATCCGTCGACAGGCTCAGGACTCCGCTCAACGGCAAGACGCCGTGAGCGCGCCCTTCGGCCTCAAACTTTATCAGCGCCAAAGCCTCGACGCGCTGCGCGACTACCTCGCCGAAGCCGCCGCGACCGGCGACGCGAACTTGGCATTCTACAACCACACGCATCGCCCCTATCAGGATGCGCCCGCTCTGCCTGGCCTTCCCTACATCTGCCTCCGGGTGCCGACAGGCGGCGGCAAAACGATTCTTGCCGCGCATTCGATTGGTATCGGTTGCGACGCGTTTCTCAAATCCGAGACGCCTTGCGTCCTCTGGCTGGTGCCGTCGCAGACGATCCGCGACCAGACGCTCGCGACCCTTCAAATCCGGGCGCATCCGAACCGGCGGGCGCTTGCAGAGCGATTTGGCGAGAATGTCCGGGTGATGACGGTGACGGAAGCGCTCTATGCCAAGCGCGCCGACTATGACGGCGGCGCCTGCGTGATCGTCGCGACGCTGCAAACCTTCCGCCGCGAGGATAAGGACGGGCTAAAAGTCTACGCCCCGAATGGCGAGCTGATGGACCATTTCTCCGGTCTGCCGGACAGGCTCCGGCACGGGCTGGAGAAAGGACCGGCGGGCGAGCCCGTTCCATCGCTCGCGAACGTCCTTCGCCTGCGGCGGCCGATGGTAATCGTGGACGAAGCCCATAACGCCCGCACCGCGCTTTCCTTCGACGTGCTGGCACGCCTTGCTCCGGCGCTCATCGTGGAATTCACCGCAACCCTGGTCACGCCAGACACGGTGGACGCGGCGAAAAGCGTGATCCCTTCGAATGTTCTGCACCAGGTCTCGGCCGCCGAATTGAAAGCGGCGGAAATGATCAAGCTGCCGCTCGTGTTGCGTGGCCGCCGGGACCCGAATGACACGATTGTTGACGCCATCGGCTGGCTTGACGAACTCGCCGGTATCGCCGCGCAAGAAGAGGCGGAGACCGGCGAGTTCATCCGGCCGGTCATGTTGCTTCAGGCGGAGCGAAAGTCGAAGACGGAAAAGACTCTCCACGCCGAGGAGGTGAAGAAGCTCCTTATCGACAGCTTCCGGCAACCGGAGGAACACATTGCCATCGCAACCGGCGAGTCCAACGAACTCGACGGCGTGAACCTTTTTGCCCGCGACTGCCCGGTGCGGTTCATCATCACCCAATCGAAGCTGCGGGAAGGCTGGGACTGCTCCTTCGCCTATGTGTTGTGCTCCGTCGCCGAGCAGAAATCGGCGACGGCCGTCGAACAGCTTCTCGGCCGCGTCCTGCGGCTGCCCTCGGCGAGCCGGAAAAAGCGGGAGAAATTAAACCACTCCTATGCCTTCGCCACCACGACAAGCTTCCAAGCCGCGGCGAACACATTGAAAGACGGTCTTGTCAACAACGGTTTTGAAAGAATCGAAGCCGAGGCGCTTGTCCGGGCGGACGCGGACAGTTTCCAAGGTTTCGAGGAAGGCGGCGTCGCCTTCGTGCATGAAGACGCTTTGCCCCAAGATCTCGATTTCGAGGCGGTGAAGGCGATCCTGGAACCGGCGACCGGCGGGCGCGTCCAAATCGATGCGGCAACCGGCCGGATCATGGCGCGCGGCGCCCTAACCTACATAGACCGCACCACGTTCATCATGGCGGTGGAATCCGCCGGCGGACGCGAGAACGCGCGCGCCTGGACGGAAGCGTTCGTCCACAAGACACGCGGCGCGCGTCTCGCGCTGCGACTTTCCGAAGGCGCCGATCGGTCCTTCAGTATTCCCTGCCTTGTGGTAACGCGCAACGGCAAGCAGGAACTGTTCGACCGCGTTCATTTCCTCGATATTCCATGGGCGCTGGAGACCTGCGACCCGGCGCCTATCCTCGATTATTTCGTGCCGCCCTCGAAGCTCGCGGATCAAGCGCACCTGGACGTGACCGAGCAAGGCAAGGTGAAAATCTTCTACGATGACCTCCAATTGTCGCTCGCGATGGAGGAGCGGAACTGGACAAAGCCCGCGCTTATCAATTGGATCGACCGGACGCTTCCCCTGGCGGCGCGGCGAGATATTACAAAAGTATCGTCGACTCTTTTCATTTCAAAGGCGCTGGACTTGGTTATGTCCAGGCTGGATATGACGCTCGAAGCAGTCGCGCGGGCGAAATTCCGCGTTGTTGATGCGCTGGTCAAGGTCATAGCCGCGCATCGGGACGAGCGCGAGCGGACGGCTTACGAGCAGGCCCTAATGTTCCCGCAGAGCGGGCTCGAATTCGAGACGAGTGGTGATCACGCGCTTATCTTCGACGAGAACTTCTACGCCTATAATCAGCCCTATAGTGGTGCCACCGTGCTCCAGAAGCATTTCGCGCGAGTCATCGGCGATCTCGAGGCACGCGGGGAAGAGCACGATTGCGCGGTCCATATCGACCGGCTGGAAGAGGTGAAGGTCTGGGCGCGCAACACAGTGCGGCAGACGAATTCCTTCTGGCTTCACGTCCAGCGACAAGTTCTATCCGGACTTCGTCTGCAAACTTCACGACGGCCGCGTGCTTGTCGTCGAATACAAGGGAGCCATGCTGGCGCCCAACCCGGCCGAGCGACAGAAAAAGTTCATTGGAGAGTTATGGGCGGAACGATCGCACGGGCGGTGCCTGTTCGCTTGGGTGGAAAATAAACGGTTCGCGGAGATTGACCGGGTCATTCATTCCAATCGGCCCCAAGCTGCATCTGATATTGGGGCCGGAAAACCCCAATAGGCTTGCGATTATGCAAAGCCTCGCCTCCATCCTTCGCGACGGCCTTTCAGCCTTGCTCAGCGCGGCAGCCTTGCGATGAGCTTTGCATAGAGCGGGTTTTCCGCCGAGAACACATAGTCTTGCGCGGCGACGCAAACGCGGGTCGCGCCTTGCGCGATCAGCCAATCGGCGAGCGGCGCGGCCTTGTCTTTCGGGCAGGTCAAATTCAGGTGTCCATCGGCTGCATGAACGCGCGCACGGGCAGAAAACGCTGCCTTCGCCTCCCCGAGGAGATGGTCTTCCAGCTTCAAAACCACGGCCGAGACCTCACGCGTGGTGCGCGCCTCCTCTTCCGCCGCAATGCGCGAGAGAATGATGCGGGCGGTTTCGCGGGGACCAGGACTCCAATCGGCGCCAACCGACGCCAAGAGATTGGCCTGCGAGCGCAAAATCGTGCCGTCGTCGAGAATTTTGAGCGCATTAGCGAGAAGCGTCGCGCCGGTCGTCGTAATATCGACGATGAGCTCGGCCTTGCCCGCCGCCGGCGCGCCCTCCGTCGCGCCAAGGCTCTCGACGATGCGGTAATCGGCGACATGCCGCGCGGCGAAAAAGCGCCGGGTCAGATGGACATATTTGGTCGCGACGCGCATCCGCTCGCCGCGCCGCGCCCGGAATGCCGCCGCGACATCCTCCAGATCCGCCATTGTCTTTACGTCGATCCACGCGCGGGGCACGGCGACCACCACATGGGCGTGACCAAAGCCTAGCGGCGCCAAAAGTTCGACTTTCGCTTCCGCATCGGCAATGGTTTCGCGAACGAGATCCTCGCCGGTGACGCCGAGATGCACATGGCCGGCGGCCAATTGCGCGACAATGTCGGTGGCGGAAAGAAACGCGATCTCGACATTCTCCAGGCCAGCCAAACTTCCGCGATAGTCGCGCGAACCGTGCAAGAGTTCGAGTCCCGCGCGTGCGAAAAAAGCCGCGGCGTTTTCCTGCAGCCGCCCCTTGGAGGGAACCGCGAGCACGAGAGGTTTTTTGGCGCCGCGTAAACTCATGGCGCCACCCATTCTGCGCTCAGGCGGCCGATCCAGATCGCCGCGCCGACGGCGGCAATGGGTTTTTCCGCGCCAAGCATTTGTGGAAGCAGGTCGTAGCGCCCGCCGCCAAGAGCAGGCTCCGCCGCGCCCTGCTCATGCGCCTCGAAAACAAAACCTGTATAATAGTCGAGGTTGCCGGTGAAGCGCGCGGCAAAATGGAGTCTTGCGGCATCGAGCCCCTGCGCGGCGATAAACCCAAGCCGTTTGTCGAAACTGTCGAGGACGGCGGAAAGATCGAGGTTCGCACCGGCGGCAAGCGCGCGCAATTGCGCGGAAGCGTTATCAGGGTCGGCCTCCACGCCCAAGAATTGCTCGATGACCGCGCACTTTTCCGCGGAAAATCCCGAGCCCGCCTTGAGTGCCGCCTGTTCGAGGAAACGATCGGCGATCTCACCTGGGCTGCGTCCCCCTGCCGGGGCCACGCCCGCGATGGAGAGAAGATCCTCGACGAGCGCGCGCGCCCCCCGCTTGTCGGCGCCTTCGAGAACGCCGAGCAAGCCGGAATGATCGGCGCCGTTCAAGCCTGGGCTCAGGATCGTGTCGAGGGATTTGCCTTGACCGTGGCCGCGCGCGATGCGGCGGCGCCATTGCGGCGGGAGATCGAGCGCTTCGAGAAACCGGGAAAACAGCCGGGCGTCGCCGATCCGCACCATAAGGTGCGAAGGGGCGGCCTGGTGGTTGGCGGCGCCCGCCGCCTCGAGCGCGAGGGCGAGAATTTCCGCGTCCGCCGCCTCCCGGTCGGGACGGCCAAAACTCTCAATTCCGACTTGCGTGAATTCGCTTGGGCGGCCTGGGAGAAATCGGAAAACTGGCCCGCAATAGGAGAAGCGCGCGCGCTCTCCAGCACACTCCGTGGCGAGATAGGCGACCAGGACAGGAATCGTGTATTCCGGACGCAGGCAATAGTCGGCGCCGGAAAGATCGCTTGTGAGATAAAGCTGGCCGCGCAGATCCTCGCCGGAATCGAAAAAGATCGAAGCCGGTTGCAGGATCGGCGGTTCACAGCGCGCGTATCCGGCGCCGGTGAGATGAGCGATGACGGCTTCCGCACGCTGATCGACAAAAGACAAAGCCCTGCCCCGGAAAGCTCAAGGACGCTCGCCTCTCTTAGCAAGGCGAGCCATGTTGCGCGACAGGTTTTGAGTAAAATAGGGTGAATGCAAGCGAACGCGCGCCCAGTTCCTTGGCCAGCGTCTTCTGGCGAGCCGCCAACCAAGCACGGCGAGGCTATTGCGCGGTTTATTAGAGCCTCCCACATGGCGACCGATTCGTTGTGAGGCATGCCTTAAAGCGGCAGGCGGATGGTTGCGACGGCAAGCGACGCGATGCCTTCCTCGCGCCCGGTAAACCCCAAACCCTCGGATGTCGTTGCCTTGATCGCGACACGGTCGAGCGGAATTTCCACGATTCCGGCGATGCTGGCCCGGATCGCGTCGCGGTGCGGTCCCACCTTCGGTCTTTCGCAGACGAGGGTGGCGTCGATGTGGGCAATGACGCCGCCCCGCGCGCGCACTTTCGCCGCGGCGGCGGCAAGGAAAATCCGCGAGGCCGCGCCGCGCCATTGCGGATCGCTCGGCGGGAAATGACTGCCGATATCGCCCTCCGCCAAGGCGCCAAGCAAGGCATCGGTGATCGCATGACTTAAGACATCAGCATCGGAATGGCCAGCAAGTCCATGATCATGCTCTAGTTTTATTCCTCCAAGCCAGATGTGGCTGCCTGGCGCGAACGCATGCACGTCGTAGCCTTGCCCGATCCGGACATCGGCCAGATCGCCCATCAGCCTCGCCTCGGCTACAGCGAGGTCCTCGGTGGTGGTAACCTTCATGTTCGATGCTTCCCCGGCGAAGACATGGACGCGATGCCCGGCCCACGCCGCGACCGCAGCATCGTCGGTGAGATCCAAGGCGCCCGCCGAGGCAGCTTTTCGATGCGCCGCCAAGATCAAATCGAAACGGAACGCCTGCGGTGTCTGGACCGCCCGCAATCGCGCGCGCGGCGCGGTTGCGATGACCGATGCTTGCGTATCAATCTCTTTAATTGTATCGCTTAGCGCCACACCGGGAATGGCGGCACCGTGGATTTTCGCGGCCACGACGGCGCGCTGAACTAATGTGCCGGTTACAAACAATCGTGCGGCGTCATGGATTAAAACGATTTTCGGGGGAAATTGTTGCACGGAAAGCGCCTCTAGTCCCAGGCGGACACTTGCTTGCCGCGTGGTCCCGCCAAACACCGGGCCAGCGAGGCAGAATTCTGTCTCGAAATGGGTTGCGCTGGTGCGATAGAGGTCGAGGTCATCTTTGTGAATAACGGGGAGAACCGTTGCCCCAGGAGCTGCATGCATAAGCGCGCCTAATGTCCGCGCGAGCAGCGGCTGGCCGACCAGGCTCCTGTATTGCTTTGGAATTCCTCCCCCCGCGCGCGCGCCTCGTCCGGCCGCCACGACGAGGATCGCCAATTCTGACGCTGCGTTCATGAATTCCCGGCTTGCCCCGTTTGTGAGAACAATGACCCTCCTTCATTTCAACCATGGCGTCAATTTCTTCCCTTTTGATGCCAAAATAAGCAATTACCTCGTTGCCGCGTTGCAGAAAATGACTATGATATAGGCATGACTGATCTTGCTGATAATTTAGGCAGCGCCGGCGGCACCGCTCTCCAAATTGGCGGACTCCGTCTCGATGGGCGCGCGTTTCTCGCGCCCATGGCGGGGGTTACCGACCTCGGCATGCGTCGTCTGGCGCACCGCTTCGGCGCCTCTCTTACCGTTTCGGAAATGGTCGCCGCCGGTCACTACGCCCGCGGCGATGCCGCCAACCGGCTGAAAGCAGAGGGCGGGGGAGCGGGGTTCCATGCGGTGCAGATCGCCGGCCGCGACCCTTATGTCATGGCGGAAGCGGCCCGCCTTGCGCAGGACTCCGGCGCTGCGATGATCGACATCAACATGGGCTGCCCGGCAAAAAATGTCACCGGCGGCTATGCTGGATCGCATCTGATGCGCGACCTTGGCCTTGCGGTCTCGCTCATTCGCGCCACGATCGCGGCCGTGCGCATACCGGTCACGCTCAAAATGCGGCTCGGCTGGGATGGCCAATCGCTGAATGCTCCGGAACTCGGCCGGCTGGCTGAAGCGGAGGGGATCGCCATGCTCACCGTTCACGGCCGCACCCGTTGCCAGTTCTACTCGGCTCAGGCGGACTGGACAGCGATCGGCAAGGTGAAGCAGGCGGTTTCGATTCCGGTCACCGCGAATGGCGATTGCGCGAGTCTTGCGGACGCGGTGTCGATATTGGCGCAATCCGGCGCGGACGCGGTGATGATCGGCCGTTCCGCGATCGGGCGGCCATGGTTCGTTGGCGATGTCGCGTATTATTTGGCGCATGGCAAAGCCCGCGCCAAACCGCCGCCGGCCGAGCGCAAGAGCGCGGCGCTCGAACATTACGAGACATTGCTCGAAATGTTCGGCACCGGGCAGGGCGTGCGCCATGCGCGCAAGCACCTTGCCGCTTACGCCGCGCGGGCAGGCGTCCAAGATGGCGTTGCCCTGCGCCAACGGTTGGTCGGGCTTGAGTGCCCGGGAGAGGTCAGATCCACCCTTTGCCAATTATTCGACTCTCCTTCGTTGACGGAGGCGGCATGAGCAAATCTTTCGCATCGCAAGGATCGCCGCCGGCCGGGACGGCCGCCACCGGATGCGACGCGGCCAAACTTTTGAATGCTCTACCGCATCCCGTGGTTGCCGTCCTGCCGAACGGTTCGATAGCCGAAGCCAACTCCGCCGCCGAAGCATTTTTCGGGATGAGCCGGACTTCCCTTTGGCAACAGAGACTAGCCAATCTCGTTGTGGCCTACTCGCCGCTCCTGTCCCTCGTCGAACAGGTGAAGTCCGGTGGCGCAGCGATTAATGAATATCGAGTCGCTCTCAACTTGGCGAAGCCGGGAGGCGGCCGGCTCGTCGATATTTTCGTGACGCCGCTGCACGAACCCGCCGATGGTGTCGTTATCATGTTGCAGGAGCGCTCTCTCTCCGAAAAAATCGACCGGCAGCTCACCCATCGGGGCGCCGGGCGTTCAGTCGCAGCAATGGCGTCCGTGCTCGCCCACGAAATCAAGAACCCGCTGTCTGGGATCAGAGGGGCCGCACAACTTCTCGAAGCCGAAGCGACCGACCCCGATCGCACCCTGACCAGGCTGATTTGCGAGGAGACCGACCGGATCGTGAAACTTGTCGACCGGATGAGCGCATTTTCGGAGGGGCGGCCGGTCGGGCGCGAAAAAGTCAATATCCATGCCGTGCTCGACCACGTCAAGAA
>DASYNQ010000286.1:0-6371 GCA_036008425.1 Methylocella sp.
GGTCACGAAGATCAGGAACGGGAACATCGAAGTCAGGATCGATAGAGCGATATGGCTCGCAATGGCCCAACCGTCATCCTGCGAAAAGCGCATGAAGGCATCGTAGAGAACCCTAAAGACAAAGCGCATCGGTCTGCTGCCTCATGCCGCGGCCAGGACTTAACGAGACCCCGGGTGGGCTCTGTCATATGCGGGCGGTTGGCAAGAGTTTGAGTGTGTGTGCAATACCGTCGGGTGCATCATATGTCGGGCCTCGCTTGAGGGCGCGTGCGGGCATTGTCATACTGGCCAAGAATAGAGCGGCCGAATGCCAAAACATGCCGCGCTCGCATATCAGGTAATTTGGAGCGTTGCTCCATCGAAATTTTGCACCCATTTCGGGAGCTGCTGCTGTGTCCGGTCCTGCCCATACGATCCCGCTCCCTAGGCCGCAGCGCAGGTCCGGCAGCGGCCAGCCACTTCCATGACCTGCGCGCGGGGCGAGAATTTGGCTTCCGCCGCAAGGTCTCCGAGAGCCCCGCGCATGGCCGCTGAGGTCGCCTCGACGACTTCACCACAAACCTCGCAAATCAAAAAGATGATCGGTTCCTGGGCGGCGTGGCCGTGGCCGCAGGCGAGATAGGCGTTGCGCGACGCGAGCCTGTGGACGAGGCTGTTTTCGAGCAGAAAATCGAGCGCCCGGTAGATCGAAATGGGCGCCGGACGTTTGCCGGTCGCTTGCGCCACCCTATCGATCATCTCATAGGCGCCGAGCGGGCGGCCTTCGCGGGCTAGAATTTCGAGAATACGCCGTCTTCCAGGGGTCAAGCTTATTTTGTTCCGGCGGCAGAGCGCAAGCGCGGTGGTCAGCGCGCCCTTGGCGCCAGGACCCTCCAGCTCACCCGCCTCGAAAAGCTTTTCCCGGCGTGTTTCACGTGCAACATTCATATCACTATCATATCCCAATTGGGCGATTAAAGCGATCCTTAAGCAGCATACTCCGGTTTGGGTTCATCTTTCCGCCGCGCCGCTGTGGCATGGCGATGCAGCAATTTGCCCCGGCCGCCTTTTTTGCAGTCCCCTTGGAGGACACATGACCCCTTAAAACGCGCAATGCCATCGTCACCGCTCGACCAGCGGCATTGGTCTTGCCATCGCCCTCGCGCTTGGACGGTGCCAACGTGATGATCAACGGCGTGGGCGATCGGAGACGCGCTTGGGAAAGGGATGGTTGACAACCGGCATCAAGCTTTGTAGAGGACGCCCGGATCGAATAGCGAGTCGGCTGCTCGTCTTGGGTTGCGGATTTTGCAATGAACGCAGCCTTGGCCATGGGGACGTTGCGCAATGAAGTTGTTGCGCAATGAAGATGGGCGGACGATACCTTAGATATATTCGGCGATACTTCACCGCCGGATGTGCCGCCAGTAAAGCGGTTTCGATGTTCGCGCGCTTCTAATTCCGGATCTTGGCGAGGCGGCAATCCGCGGTGGAAATCCGCGGCGAGCGGCATCGCAATGGCGGACGCCGGATTGAAGATGCTCCCCCACGGCGGGTGGATGGAACGCATGGAACACGAGGGAAGTAAGTTGTTCGCGGTCATCAAAACCGGCGGCAAGCAATATAGCGTCGCCGCCGGCGATATGATCACCGTCATGACGCTCGCCGGCAATCCCGGCGATCGCGTGATGTTCGATCGTGTTCTCATGCTCTCTGAAGACGGCGAACCGGCGGTAGGCACGCCGTTCATCGACGGCGCCAGCGTCGCCGGCCAGATTGTCGAGCAGACGCGCGGACCGAAAGCAATTGCATTCAAAAAGCGGCGGCGGAAGAACTCGAAGCGTAAGCACGGTCATCGCCAGGATTTAACGCTGGTGCGGATCACCGAATTTTTGACCGGCGGCGTCGAATCGTCCGTTGGTACCGCCCCTTCGGAATAAACCCGCGCTCGTCGGCTTGGGGCGTGCGCAAAATACAAAAAATGGCACATTTCGTGCTTAGATATTTGGAGCCAGATCGATGGCACATAAAAAAGCAGGCGGTTCGTCCCGCAACGGCCGCGATTCCAAAGGCCGTCGCCTCGGGGTGAAGAAATTCGGCGGCGAGGCGGTCACCGGCGGCAACATCATTGTGCGCCAGCGCGGCACCACATGGCATCCGGGCGCGAATGTCGGAATCGGGACGGATCACACGTTATATGCCTTGATCGAAGGAAAAGTCGCATTCCAGACCAAAGCCGATGGACGCTCGTACATTTCCGTTCGGCCCACGCCGCAAGTAAAGGCCGTCGAATAAAGGTGAAGACCGGAAAACCGCCCCTTGCTCCCATAGACCCGGTGTTTTTCCGAACGCGAGAACCGTTCCTGAAATTCAGGAGGAAAGTCCGGAAAACCCGAAAGGGTTTTGAACGGGAGGTGGGGGCCACCGCTCTTTCAATTTTGGTTTGAGACCTCGCAAGAGGCCGGAGCCCGCATGTTCCCGGATTTGACCGCCGACGACATCTTCCGCATCGAAACCAAGCGGCTTTGGCTGCGCTGGCCTCGCGCCTCCGACGCGCCGGCGATCACGAGTTTCGTGAGCTTGACGCAAACCGCGCGGATGACCGCGTCGATCCCGCATCCCTATCCGCCGGGCGAAGCGGAGCGTTTTATTATGAGCGCGCGCACCGGCAACGCCAGCGGAACGGCGCTCGTCCTGGCGATTACCCAAAAAGGTGGCGCGCGCCAAACGATAGGCCTCCTTAGCGCGACACTGGCTGCGGGGAGGGACATCGAGTTCGGCTACGTTCTCGCGCCGCCCGTCTGGGGCAAGGGGTTCGCCAGCGAAGCCGTCAAGGCGCTCGCCGACACGGTCTTTAGCCTCACTCCTGCGAACCGCATTCTCGCCAACTCGCGCGCTAACAACATTGCCTCCCGACGTGTCCTCGAAAAAACCGGCTTTGCCTTCGTGGATACCGGCCTCGACTTCCTGCCCGCGCGTGGCGGCCTGCATCCCTGCGACCGGTTTCAGCTGGACCGCAAGACGTGGGCGGCGCGCCGGAGAGCGGGGGGCGAAAGCCGGCCTATGCCGCCAATGGCTCAGCAGGCCCATGATGCAAGCGAGGTCAAAGTGCTCGTTCCGGCAGCCCCGCAGGTCGAAGAGTGGTGACCGGCGGCCCGGCTTTTCCCTTTTGGCCAAGACATATCCGGTTTCCACCATCGAAGAAGAACAGCCGGGCCCCCGCCGCACGGCAAAAGCGTGGTTTCGACTTTCCTCGGGCAATTTACGCCCTGATTTTTGGGCGGAACCTCTGGGCCTTGCCCCTTCGCGGCACTGATCGCACGGCCCTTCGACGGGGCTCGGTGCAACGCTCGTTCGCGTTCCCAGCCATCGCCAGACCGGCAACGAATCACATCCCGTTGCTGGATTCTGCGCGATGAAAACCGCGAGACTCTCCCCAAGCGGGGGATCGAAACATTTCCAGCTCTCCGGCGGCGGCGAAAGCTTGCCCCGGCTCCGGATGGCCCGCCCGGATTTCTCGCCAAGTTTCCTTCGTGACGAACCGGACAGCTACCGGTCCTTGCAAGGGTTCACTCCGGACCAACAACACGGATAACTCCTTGAAAAGCGGGTTTTCGGGCAGTTTGGGAATTTGCGAAAAAATTCCGCGCCCTGCGGCAAGCCACGCAAGCCATGGTTAGGGTTAATAGCCGATGCTAGGCAAAACCGGCGCGAATCAGGGCGCAGGAGCATGGCGGACCTCATGAAATCGAATGGACGAAACATCGTGATTCCCGCACAAAACAGCCGGCTGCGGCAGCGTGCGGCCGGCGCCATGCTGGGAACGTTTTTGGCCGCCGCGCTTTGTCTCGGCGGCTGCCAATCCAGTAGTCTGCAAGACGTCACCGGCTCGATCGGCGGCGCGTCCGAGTCCGATATCCGGCGGAGCGCGGCGGAATTGGGACGCCAATACGACCGCCACCCGGACGACAAGGCAATTGCGCTAAATTACGCGCGGGCCCTGCGCGGCATGACGGAAAATGCGCAAGCCGTCGCGATATTGCAGCGGCTGGCGATCAAATTTCCCCGCGACGTGGAGGTGCTCGGCGCTTATGGCAAGGCCTTGGCCGATGCCGGGCGGTCGCGCGAGGCGGCCGAAGTATTGGCTCATGCCCATACCCCCGAGCGGCCGGATTGGTCCGTGCTTTCCGCGCAAGGCTCGGTCGCCGATCAGCTCGGCGATCATGAGCAAGCGCAAGCCTACTATGCGGCGGCGCTCAAAATCGTGCCGGCTCAGCCACATGTTTTGTCCAATCTCGGACTTTCGTACGCGCTTTCGAAAAAATTGCCGCAAGCCGAAACGGCGCTACAGCAAGCCGCGGCGCAGCACGATGCCGATAGGCCAGTGCGCCAGAATCTGGCCCTCGTGCTTGCTCTCGAAGGCAAATTCGCGAGCGCCGAGGAGGTGGCGCGGCGCGATCTCGACGCCAAGGACGCGGCGGCCAATGTCGCCGCGATCCGGCGGATGATCGCGCAGTCGAATACGTGGAAACGGATCCACGAACTCGACACCAAGCCACAGTCGGCCGCCAAGACGCACGTTGGAAGCAATATCGAATAGAGCACGATCCACGAAGGACAGACTTATCCGATCTCGATCGACAGCGGCGCCAATCCCGCGATCGTGGCTTCGATCTTGTCGCCTTTGACAACAGGCCCCACCCCGGCTGGTGTGCCGGTGAAGATGAGATCGCCCGGCGCGATTTCGACTTGTTGCGAAAGATAATGGATGATTTGGGGAACCCCCCAAATCATGCCGTCGAGATCGCCGCTTTGCCGCAATTGCCCGTTCACCCTGCACTCCATCTTGCCTTTGGCGATCGCGCCAGTGCGGGTCTTTAGCGCAATGGCGGAACAGGGCGCGGAGAAGTCGAACGCCTTGGCCATTTCCCACGGCCGGCCCTTTTTCTTCAATTCGGTCTGGACATCGCGTTTCGTCATATCGAGACCCACGGCGTAGCCGAAAACCAGATCGTTGGCCTTTTCGGGTGGAATGTTGCGCCCGCCCATGTTCATCGCCACGACAAGCTCGACCTCATGCTGGAGATCGTGCGTCCCTGGCGGATAGGCCATCGTTCCGCCGTTTTGGACGATGGCGCCGGCTGGTTTCATGAAGAAAAACGGCGGATCGGTCTCGGGATTTCCGCCCATCTCCCTGGCGTGATCCTTGTAATTCAGGGCGACGCAAAAAATGCGCCGGACCGGAAAAGACTTTCCCGGCGGCGCGGGTAGCGAGACGAGCGGCGGCGCGGCGACGGCATAATCACCCATAAGATCAGACCCCAGTTGGATTTCGTTTCCGGGATTGGCAAAGCGCGACGGCGGCGGCGCAATCCCCGCGCGGAAACGATGGTTCAGCCGACATCCGCCATCGCATTTCTTGCCTTCAAACTGTACCAATACGCAACATTGACAATAATCGTCAAGCGCGGCAAAGTCAGGTCTCAGTAGCAATTTCAGCCTCAAAATCTCGTCCTCGGGGGGATGCCAATGAAAACCCATTTTCCGTTTAATTCCGCCCTAAGTGGTGCCGTGCTCTGCGCCGCGACCGTCACATCGCGTGTTCCGGTCCGAGCAGCGGATTCAATTCCAGTTTTGGTCGATCAAGGACCAAACTGGACGCCAACTACGCAGGCTGACTTTTACACTCAGGATCAGGGCTCGCGGATCATGCCACTTTCATGGCTTGAAGCCCTCAAGCAGCCCAACGGGTCGCCGTTTTTGGCTGACAGTCTCGGCCGGTACGGTTATTTGCCGAACCCCGCCAACAGCAACGATTTGCCGGTGGGATTTACCGCCTCTGGACCGCAAGGCAGCCAGTTCGCCGGCATGACCTGCGCTGCCTGTCACACGCGGCAGATTTCCGCTGATGGCACGGAGTACCGGGTTGATGGCGGCCCCGCCATCGTGGATTTTCAGAGCTTTCTAACCGACCTCGATGCGGCGGTGAAAAGAGTCCTTGGCGACGACACAACATTCCAGACCTTCGCCCGCGCGGTGCTCGGCGTCGCCGCCCCAAATCCCGCCGACGTGGTGGCGCTCAAGGAAAACGTGAAGGCGTGGTATTTGCGCTATAACACGCTGATAATGCGCGCCCTGCCAACGCCGCCTTGGGGACCGAGCCGGCTTGACGCCGTGGGCATGATCTTCAATCGTCTCACGGGGCTCGATCTCGGGCCCCCTCCGAGCTTTTTGATCCCCGACAATATCAAGCAGGCGGACGCCCCTGTGCGGTATCCATTTCTCTGGAACGCGCCCAAGCAGGACAAAACGCAGTGGCCGGGCTTTGCGGACAATGGCAACGACATTCTGGGTCTAGCGCGCAACCTTGGTGAAGTTTATGGCGTGTTCGG
>DASYNQ010000287.1:0-4643 GCA_036008425.1 Methylocella sp.
GGCATGCCAGGCGGCGGCGGGATGGGCGGAATGGGCGGCGGAATGGATTTCTAAGCCGATCGCTTTCCGCGTTGATTTTGCGCGAAAGGCCCCGAACTCCGGGGCCTTTTTCGTTTCGGCGGACGGCACATCCATAGCGGCGCATATTGCCCCCAAGCATTATTTTTACAAAGCCTTGCCGTGCCGGTTTCCCCCGGCCCACAAAATGCTCTAAGATCACTTTACAACAAGAGCGGCTAAGGGGGAGACTAAACAAGATGCGTCGAGCGTCCGAGCCGCCGCCGGACACGGCCGCCAACCGGAAAACCGCGACGCGAGCGGATCTCCTGGACGCCGTTTACGCTTCGTGTCCTGCCCTTTCGCGCGCCCAGGCCAAGCAAATTTTCGAAATGACGCTGGAAGAGATTACGGATGCGCTGGTGCGCGGCGAAACAGTGAAGCTGCGCTCTTTTGGCCTGTTTTTGGTGCGCGCCAAACGCCAACGCATCGGCCGAAATCCGCGTACCGGCGTGGAAGTGCCGATCACGCCGCGCCGCGTTCTCACTTTCAAACCGTCGCCAGTCCTCTGCGCAACCGTAAATGGCGTTGGGCCCGAAGAGGGGCCGGATAAAGGCGATCAAACCTGAAGCTTGGTCTAAACAAGCGTTCCGGTCAGCAAACGCGACAAACAAAAGGCCAAAATGTTTCCGCTTCATGGATCCTGGAGCCGGTCCGCCAACGGCCTCGATAAGGCGCGCCGCCGCCCCGTATTCCGTCTCCCTCATAAAGAACTTGCGGATATTTCGTCAGGTTTCTGATAACAAAAGGTTATCCATGCCTCTCCTTGCCGTCCTCGTGGGCCTTTTCTCGGCCGCCGCCGCAATCGTCAGTTTGAAGACCGGCGACAATATCGTGCTGTTGCTCGCCGGGGCGGGATTTCTCTGCGCCTTCACCACCTACCGCTCGCGGGCGATCTCGACGTTCTTGCAAATCTTCGGGGCGATCTTCGCGGCCGAGACCGTGATCTTCGGCACCGTCTTTCTTGCCGCCCAGACCGGACTTTGGCCGGCTTCGCTTGAAGACTACGAGCTTCCCGAAAGCCTGCCGCTCACCGTCGCGATCTTCGGCATCCTCGTCCATGCGATCTCGTTCATTCCGGTCGTGCGGTCGATGACCCGCATCGCCGACCGCTATTTCGATACCCGCGCCGAGACCCGCGCCCGGATCTGGCCCTTTCCCGCCTTCGGCGCACGAGAGAGGCGCTTGGCGATCGCCATGGTCGTCCTGCTTGTCGTGATCAACCAGGCGCAGGTCGGGATGAATCTGCGGCTGTCGTTCTTCAACCGCGATTGGTTCAACGCGATCCAGAACAAGGACGAGGCCGCGTTCTGGTCGCAACTTTTCACCGTCTTCGTCCCCTGGGCATTTCTCTATATCGCGACAGCGGTCCTCGAATATGTCGTGACATCGACGTTGATCATTCGCTGGCGGCGCTGGCTCACCGGCCATTATGTCACTCGCTGGCTCGATGCGCACACTCATTATCGCATGTCGCTCGCGGGGGGCGCCGCCGACAACCCAGATCAGCGCATCTCGGAGGACATCAGCCGCTTCATCGACGGCGGCCAGGTCGGCTATGGCATCTACTCCTTTTCGATATTGTTGATCGCGAATTTGAGCACGCTGGTTTCCTTCGCGATTCTGCTTTGGGGTCTTTCCGCGAACTTCACCTTGCCATACACGGCAATCGCGGTGCCTGGATTCCTGTTCTGGGTCGCGCTAATTTATGCCGGCGTCGGCACGCTCGTGACCCATTTGATCGGCCGCCCGCTTGTCCGTCTCTCTTTCGAGCGGCAGCGCTATGAAGCAGACTTTCGTTTTTCGCTCGCAAGATTGCGCGAATACGCCGAGCAAGTTGCGCTGCTCTCCGGCGAGCCAACAGAAAAAATCTCGCTCACGGCGCGGTTTGGCGCGATCGTCAGGAATTATTTCCAGATCATCGCCTGCCGCAAAAACCTCACAGCATTCACGGCGTCCTATGGCCAGCTCAGCCCGATCATTCCCTTCGTCGTCGCCGCGCCCTTCTATTTCGCGGGCAAGATCACGCTCGGCATCATGACGCAGACAGCAAGAGCCTTTGGCAGCGTCGACGAGGCCTTGACCTTTTTTGTCACCTACTATGTTTCCCTCGCCGAATTCAAAGCCGTGCTCGACCGTTTGACGTCGTTCGAACTAGCGATCGAGAACGCGAAGACGCCGGGCTTTTCGCCAAAAGCAAGCGCGGACACCGCGCGGAAAAATCTCGACATCGAGGCTTTGAATTTGCGGCTTCCGGACGGCCGCGAGATCGTCAACGGCGCGAGCCTGCGGTTTGCCGGAGCCGAGCCGGTGGTTCTGACCGGCCCTTCCGGCTCCGGCAAATCGACTTTTTTCCGGGCGATCTCCGGCATTTGGCCTTATGCCACCGGCGCGATCACCTTGCCGGCGGAGGCAAAAATCTTGCTGCTGCCGCAAAGGCCCTATATTCCGATCGGGACGTTACGCGCCGCCGTGACCTATCCGGCAAACCCCGATCGCTACGGCGACGCGGCGATACGCGATGCGCTGCGTGCGGCGCAACTCGGCGATCTCACCGGGGAACTCGATGTTGAGGACAATTGGCCGCAGCGGCTTTCCGGCGGCGAGCATCAGCGCCTTGCAATTGCCCGCGCGATATTGGCCAAGCCCGATTGGCTGTTTCTCGACGAAGCCACGTCGGCGATGGACGAAGCGATGGAAGCCGAAATCTACGAAATCCTTGCCGGAAAACTTCCCGGAACGACGATCGTTTCGATCGGACACCGCGCGAGTCTCGCGCAGTTCCACAAGCGCCATATCGAAATGCGGCCTTCTAGCGTGGGTATATTCACGCCTACGGAGATAGCCTTCAAGCCTGCGGAGTAGGCTCTTGCCGCATACTTGCGCGCGCGGTCCAAAATGTTTCACGTGAAACATTTTGGTAGGATTGACGGTCGCGAGCAAAATATTTTCGCAAGGCGCGGGGTTTGTCTTTTGATAGACACCTTTGGGTAGGGCATTTTGTACCGGCGGCCTTTCCCAGCGACAGAGGCGTTCTATTCGGCAATGATCTCGCCGGAGCCGCCCATTTCGGCAGGAAAGTCCCTCAATTTCGGAAGCCCGTCGCGCATGGGCAGCACAGTCTCGGCGTAGTTGACATGAAGCTGCGGCCGAAATGGGAAATCCGGGATGGTCGCCGCGAATACGTCAATCAGTCCCCACGCCGGAAGTCTCGACATCACGTGTCCGCCACAGGTTCGGCAGAATTGGCGATCATGCTTTTCGGTCTTGTGGTAGCTGCCGATCTGATCGGCCCCCTTTGTCACCTTCGCGTTTTCTGGCTTCCAAAGCGTGAAGGCATTAACGGGCGACGCGGACCACGACCTGCAAGACTGGCAGTGGCAATACCCCATCGCCTCCGGCTGTCCGGACACCTCTACTTCGACGGCGCCGCAATAGCATGCGCCGGAATAGTTTGTGCTCACGAAAATTCTCCTCTTTCATGGCGATTGCCGGACCTGGCCGGGCACGAGGCGCGCTGACCTAATGAAAGCATACCTTACCTTCCAAACGCTCACACGGGAAATCGCACCAAAATTAAAGCCTTGATTCAAAAGGGCTCTTTTGGCGCGGAATTCCGGCGCAACGTGATTTCGGATTTGCGTCGGCCTTTTTCGTTTGACGCCTTTCGCCACGATCGGCGCAATAACGTTTCTGGTCTCAAAGCAGGCGCTTATGCCGGCTTGAGGTCAAAAGCAGCGCCGCAACCACCCTAAAGCTTCCGCAGCTCGACTTCCTCGATGATGTGGCTTGGCCCCTTGGTCAACACGAGGCTCGCGCGGGGCATCGTCGGAAAAATGTTTTCGCGCAGATTGCGAAGATTGATTCGTGTCCAAATGTCGCGCGCCGTCGCTTCCGCCGTGGTGTCGTCGAGGACGGCGTATTTCTTGAAATAAGACAAAGGGTTCCGAAAGGCGGTGTCGCGCAGGCGCATGAAGCGGGAGATAAACCATTTTTCGAGATCTGTTTCCGCGGCGTGCAGATAGACCGAAAAATCGAAGAAATCAGAGACGAAAGGAATGGCCCGTCCGTCCCGCGCGGGGCGATTTGGCAAGAGGACGTTCAACCCCTCGACGATAAGGATATCCGGGCGATCGACAATGATGCTGTCGCCGGGGATCACATCGTAAGTCACATGCGAATAGACCGGCGCTTGGACATTGTGCTTGCCGGCTTTTACATCGGAAAGAAAGCAGATGAGTTTTGTGCCGTCGTAGCTTTCTGGAAAACCCTTCTTCTCTAGCAGACCCTCGCTTTTGAGGCGGGCGTTCGGATAAAGAAACCCATCGGTGGTGATGAGTTCGACCTTCGGCGTGTTCGGCCAGCGCGACAACAGCGTCTGCATGACCCGCGATAACGTCGATTTGCCGGCCGCAACCGAACCGGCGACGCCGATGATATAGGGGACTTTTCCACCCTCGGCGCCAAGGAAGCGCTGGGTCGCTTTGTAGAGACCTTGTGTCGCCGCGACATAAAGCGCGAGCAGCCGCGACAGCGGCAAATAGATCGCGACGACTTCCTCCAGCGAGATCGGATCGTTGAGCGAC
>DASYNQ010000288.1:0-5419 GCA_036008425.1 Methylocella sp.
ACGTGGCGCCGGATTCGCCGCCGCCACGGCCACATGGAGCACGGGAATGACATCGGGTCGCGGCGATGAGGCTTATCTCGCCGCTGGCGGACCGGCCCGGCACGTTCCCGTGCTTCGTGACGAAGTCATGGCCGCGCTCGCTCCGCGCGAGGGCGGCCTTTATCTCGACGCCACTTTCGGCGCCGGCGGCTATTCGAAGGCTCTGCTCGCCAGGCCCAATACCCAGGTTCTCGCGCTCGATCGCGACCCTGCCGCAATTGCCGGCGGAGCCTGGCTCGTCGCCGAAGCGCGGGGGCGGCTTCGCCTTGTAAAGGAGCGATTTGGAAGACTCGACCAGGCGGCGCGGCAGCGTGGCTTTTTTGATTTCGACGGCGTTGTGCTCGACATCGGCGTGTCGTCCATGCAAATCGACGACTCGGCACGCGGCTTTTCCTTTCGCAGCGACGGCCCGCTCGATATGCGGATGGACGGCGAGGGGACGACTGCCGCGGACCTTGTCAATACCGCCGGGGAGATAACCTTGGCCAATATTTTTTACCATTTCGGCGAGGAGCGTGCGTCTCGCCGTATCGCCCATGCCATCGTCACGGCCCGCGCCGCGGCGCCTTTCACCTCGACGACGATGCTCGCTTCTATGATCGCCCGCGTGGCGCCGGGCAAACCGGGCGAAGTGCATCCGGCGACGCGCGCGTTCCAGGCGCTGCGCATCGCGATCAATGATGAGCTTGGCGAATTGGTGCAGGCGCTCGCCGCGGCCGAGGCGATCCTAAAGCAGGGCGGCCGGCTTGCCGTGGTGACTTTTCATTCGCTCGAGGATCGTATCGTCAAACAGTTTTTCGCCGTGCGTTCCGGGCGCGGCCAAACGCCCTCCCGGCGGCTGCCGCACGAGATCGCTCCGCCGGAGCCAACCTTCAGTCTGGGAGGCAAGCAGCCGGTGACGCCTTCGCGGCGTGAAATGAGCGCCAACCCACGCGCACGGTCGGCCAAGCTTCGTTACGGCCTGCGCACGCAAGCCGCGCCTCGCGGTCCCGACGATCGGCTGATGGCGCTCGCAAAGCTTCCAGAAGTTCATCCGGGAGGCCGCTGAAATGGTGCGGATATTAAATATTTTGGCGATCGCGGCGCTGATAGGTTCGGCGATCTACGCCTACACAATCAAATACGAGACAATCTTTCATGCCGAAACGATCGTGAAGCTCCAGCATGAGATTAAGCTGGAACAGGACGAAATCGGCACGCTGCGCGCCGAATGGGCGCATTTGACGCGGCCGGAGCGCATCCAGGCGCTCGCCGATAAGTTCCTCGATTTACAACCGGTCGTCCTGAACCAGATTGTCCGGGCGGAAGTCTTGCCAGGCAAGGCACCCAGAGTCGATGCGATCGGACGCAAGCTTGAAGCGCTCGGGTTGGCGGAGCCGACGAATACCCCTGGCGACGCCAATGCCCTCGACGCCGCCATGTCGTCCACGCCGGCAAGATGACCGCGCGCAAATGGATGAAGATCGCGAAAAGATGAGCGACGGCTTCGGTTTAGGACTCGACAATAAGGTAAACGGCGCGACGGTCAGGCCCGCGCGCAGCCGTGTCCGCGTCATCGAAAGTCTCTTCGCCGGCATTTTTTCGGCGAGGCTCGACAAGAGCGCGCCCCGCATTAGGCTCGCGGCGTGGGTATTTCTTGGGGTCTATGGAATCATCGCGGGCAGGCTCATCGATTTCGGCCTGCGACCGGACCCGCCAGCGAGCGTCAAACGCGCGGCCGCCGACGCCATCGCCGCCGCGCGCCCCGATCTTCTCGATCGCAACGGCGAGCTTCTGGCGACCGACATCAAGGTCATGTCGGTTTTCGCCGAACCGAGACGAATCATCGACAAGGACGAGGCGGTCGAACTTCTCACCGCCGTGCTTCCCGATATCGACGCACACGAGCTGCGCGAGCGTCTCGGCTCCCGCAAAGGTTTCGTTTGGGTCAAACGCGCGGTTGCCCCGAAACAGCAGCAGGAGGTCTATCACCTCGGCCTGCCAGGTGTCGGGTTTCTGCCCGAGAACAAAAGGGTTTATCCAAACGGTCCGGTGGCCGCGCATGTTCTCGGCTTTGCCAACCTCGACGGCATCGGCATTTCGGGACTCGAAAAATATATCGACGGCCAGGGACTGGCGGATTTGCATGGCGCGGGGTTCAGTCTAACGCCGGAGAACCTGACGCCGGTCACGACGTCGCTCGATCTCAAGGCGACCTACGCGGTCCGCGACGAACTCGCCAAAGGTATCGCCAAGTTCAAGGCTAAGGCGGGCGCGGCGGCAATTCTCGACGTGAATACCGGGGAAGTCGTCGCGATGGCGTCCTTGCCCGACTACGATCCAAACACCCCGGCCGACGCACTCGACCCCAATCACATCAACCGGCTGTGTGTCGGCGTCTATGAAATGGGCTCGACCTTCAAGGCTATTTCCATTGCAATGGCGCTCGATTTGGGCAAGATTAAGCTGCATTCGCGGATCGACGCGCGCGATAGCCTGCGCTACGGGCACTTCACCATTCATGATTTCCATGCGACGCACCGGGTATTGAGCGTGCCTGAGGTCTTTACCTATTCATCCAACATTGGGGCCGCGCGCATGGCTTTGATGGTTGGGGTCGAGGGCCATAAGGCTTTCTTGGGCAAAATGGGGCAGCTTAGCCGCCTGCGCACAGAGCTGCCGGAGTCCGCCGAGCCCCTTGTTCCGAAAAATTGGGGCGAACTCAATACGATGACGATCGCATTTGGACAGGGCCTCAGTGTTGCTCCCTTGCAGGCTATGATGGCCGTCGGCGCGCTGGCGAATGGCGGACTACTCGTTACGCCGACCTTTTTGAAGCGGAGCGAGGAGGATGCGAAGAAGGACGCGCCGCGCGTCGTTAAGGCGGAAACGTCGGAGACCATGCGCTATCTGATGCGGCTCAATGCGGAAATCGGCACGGCAAAAATAGCCGATATCAAGGGCTATTTCGTCGGCGGCAAGACAGGCACCGCGGATAAGATCGTCCACGGCCATTATTCCAAGGATAAGGTTCTCACGACGTTCATGGCGGTTCTTCCGGCCGACAAGCCCAAATATCTCTTTCTGACGCTCTTGGACGAGCCGCAAGGTTTGCCGGAAACGGCTGGATACCGCACCGCCGCCTGGAACGCGGGTCCGGTCACCGGCAAGATCATCGAACGGACGGGGCCTATGCTCGGTATTCCGCCGCGCATCGATCTGCCCACGCAACCGTTCCCGCTCCTGGCAAAACTTGGTTATGCGGAGGCGAATGTGCCGGCTCATGGCGGAAGGGCTCATTGATGCGTCTTGCCGAATTGCTTCCGCGCGCCGATATTCCAGAAGCCTTGGCCGGACGCGAGATCAAGGGCATCAGCGCCGACAGCCGCGCGGTGGTAGCGGACATGGTTTTTTTCGCGGTGCCGGGAACAAAAACGGACGGCCTCGTCTTCGCGCCGCAAGCGGTTCAGCGCGGCGCTGTCGCAATCGTCGCCGAGCGCGCTCCCGCGGGCCCAATTGGGGCGGCCGCTTTCGTCAAGGTGGTGAACGTGCGGAGCGCCTTCGCGCACGCGTCGGCGCGGATGTACCCGCGCCAGCCCGAAACGATCGTTGCGGTCACCGGAACGAGCGGCAAGACCTCGGTCGCCGATTTCGTGCGTCAAATTTGGGCCACGCTCGGCGCCGAGGCCGCTTCGCTTGGCACGCTCGGCGTCGTCGCGCCTTCGGGGCCGGTGCCGGGCTCGCTGACCACGCCAGACTCGGTGACCTTGCACAAAACCCTGGACGGACTGGCGCGCGGCGGAGTGACCCATCTCGCCCTTGAGGCCTCCTCGCACGGCATTTTGCAACGCCGGCTCGACGGCGTCCGCCTCAGTGCCGGAGCGTTCACCAATCTTTCGCGCGACCACCTCGACTATCATGCGACGCTGGAAGAATATCTCGCCGCGAAATTGCAATTGTTCGACCGCTTGCTTGCCCCAGGCCAGCCCGCCGTTGTCGATGCCGGCAGCGATGTAGCCGCAAAGGTCGTCGCGGTTTGCGAAAAGCGCGGCCTGCGCGTCGTCACGACCGGCTTGAACGGCACCGCGCCGCGTCTCCTCGAAAGCGTGACCGAGAATTTTTCGACGCGGATCAAAATTGCCCATGGAGACAGGATTTACTCGCTCCTCCTTCCGCTTGCCGGTTCGTTTCAAGCGTCGAACGCGCTGGTCGCCGCCGGTCTTTGCATTGCCACGGGAAGCGCCCCTGGCGCGGTCTTCGCGGCGCTCGAAAAGCTCGAAGGCGCGCCCGGCCGTCTCGAACTCGTCGGCCGCCGCAAGAGCGCGCCGGTCTTCGTCGATTACGCACATAAGCCGGACGCGCTCGAAAAGGCGCTCAAGGCACTGCGGCCCTTTGTGCGCGGCAACCTCATTGTGGTGTTTGGCTGCGGTGGCGATCGCGATGCGGGAAAAAGGCCGGTCATGGGCAAGGTAGCGGCGCGCCTGGCGGATCGCGTCATCGTCACCGACGACAATCCCCGCTCCGAGGATCCAGCGGCGATCCGCAAGGCGATCCTTCTAGGTACGAACGGCTTCGACAATGTCGAGGAGGTCGGCGACAGGGCTTTGGCGATCGCCCGGGCCCTTGCGATGCTCGGCCCAAACGATGGTCTTCTCATTGCCGGCAAGGGACATGAAACCGGCCAGATCCTCGGCGGCAGGACGTTGCCTTTTTCCGACTCCGGCTGTGTGCGCGCGCTGCTGAAAGATCTTTCCGCATGAGCAATGGCACCGCGAACAGCTTCCTGTGGACGAGTCTCGGTCTCGTTGGCCCGCTCGCGGCACGAGTAAGCGGCTCCGTGCCGCGCGGCGGCGCCACCGGAATTTCCATCGACACGCGCACGCTCCAGAAAGGCGACCTTTTTTTCGCAATCAAGGGACCTAGCTCGGACGGCCATGATTATGCCGGCGCGGCCTTCGAAAAGGGTGCCTTCGCGGCGGTGGTCGACGAAGCCCATGCCGAGGCGCTCCGGCCGCTCGGGCCGCTCTATGTCGTGTCCGATGTTCTCCTTGCGCTGGAAAGGCTCGGCGTTGCCGCCCGCGCGCGCTCGCCGGCTCGTATCGTCGCGGTGACTGGTTCGGCGGGCAAGACATCGACGAAAGAAGCGTTGCGGCTCGTGCTCACCCAGGCGGGGGCTTCCCACGCGCCGGTTGCTTCGTACAACAATCATTGGGGCGTGCCGCTCACTCTGGCGCGAATGCCGAAACATGCAAGCTTCGGTATCTACGAAATCGGCATGAACCACCAAGGCGAAATCACGCCTCTTTCCGCGATGGTGCGTCCGCATGTCGCGATCATAACGACAATAGCCCCGGTTCATCTCGAATATTTCGAAAGCCTGGATGACGTCGCCGACGCCAAG
>DASYNQ010000289.1:0-11625 GCA_036008425.1 Methylocella sp.
CGAACGCCGCGAGGACCGTGAAGGTCCCGACCAGCGAGACCGGGATCGCGATGACCGGAATGATCGTCGCGCGCCAGCTCTGCAGGAACACGAACACCACGCCGACGACCAGCAGGATCGCAACGAAGATCGTGAGGACGACCTCGTTGACCGACTTGGCGATGAAGATCGTCGGATCGTAGATGATGATGGAGTCGACCCCGGCCGGGAAATCCTTCTTCAGCTCCTGCACCGTCGCCAGGACCTCATGTTCGACCGCGAGCGAGTTGGCGCCGGGCTCCGCATAGACGAGCAGCGTCGAGGCATTGCTGTGGTCCATGTAGGTCGTGCTGCCGTAGTCGGCGGCGCCCCGATGTCGCGGACACGGGTCACGCGGGAACGTCACGGTGATGGTGAGATTGCCGTCGCCCGTATTGTCCACGAAATCGAGCATGCCTTGTCGCGGGAATTCCGTCTCGTCGCCGAGAGCCACTTCGACCTTGTCCGCGACGGCGCCTTCCTGCTTGGCGTGCTCTCGCGAGAACGCCAAGTAATCGGCCTCGCCCATATCGAAATCTAGGTGAATCGGATCAACAGAGACAATGCTCGTCAGTGGCGTTCCATTCGTCGAGCCGGAGCCACCAGAAATCAGGCTGTCAATCGAGACACGCCGGTTGCTGACCCTGCCGCTGAAAGGAGCAGTTATGTGCGTGAACTCGAGGTTGAGCTGGGCAGCGCGGATGGCCGCCTTCGCCTGTTCGCTCGCAGCAAGGGCCCCGCGCTGCGCTTGCACACGTTGGTCCAGGAGGTCGCGCGATGCGAAATCTCTGTTCGCGAGCTCCGTGGTGCGCGAGAGTTGCTTGTTCGCAAGCTCCAACGCAGCTGATGCCGCCCGATCCTCCGCGAGTGCGTGCTGCAGCGCGATCTCGTACGGGCGCGGTCGATAACGAAGAGCAAGTCGCCTTTGTGAACAGCCTGTCCGTCTGTGAAGTGTATTTCGGTCAGGTAGCCACTGACTTGAGCGCGCAACTCAACGACGTCGACGGCCGAAAACTGCCCCGTAAATTCGGCCCATCGCGCGAGCGTCTCCTGCCGCGGTGGACTTACATTCACCTCTGGCAAAGGTGGAGCCGCCGCTGCCGGCGGCGGGCCCGCCTCGCGCTCATAAAGCGCCCCAACGCCGGCTCCAACGACGATGAGGACGAAAGCGAGCACTGATCTCGACGATCGTAAGGCTCTGCGCGATCTTGCCGCGCCCTGCTCGGGTTTGAGCCAGGCGCGGGCGAGGGCGCCTGGGATCTCCTTGAGATTGCCGCCGAAAGTGCCGATCGCTGTCCGGACCGGTTCAGCAAAGACGAAAGAGCGTGATGACGTCATGGGGGACCCCTCGAGCCGACTATTGACATAAGCGTATATGCGCTTACATTGGGCGTATATGCGCGTATGTCAAGGGATGGAGAACTACGATGCCGGAAGCCGAGCTGAAGCCCGAAATCTGCATCTGCCTCGCCATTCGCCAGGCAGCGCGGCACGTCACCCAGTTCTACGATCAGTTCCTGGCGCCGCTCGGGCTGCGCGCCACCCAATCCTCGGTTCTCGCCAAGCTAGGGCAGTTACAGCCGATGACGATCAATGCTTTGGCCAATGAACTCATGATGGACCGCACCACGCTTGGTCGGAACATCCTGCCGCTTCAGCGCGATGGCCTCATTGCCGTCGTGAAGGGGAGTGCCGACCGGAGGAGCAAGGAGTTGCGCCTGACCGATGCGGGCCTCGCGCGGCTGCGCCAGGCGCGCAAGGGGTGGACCGAAGCGCAGACGCGTTTCGAGAAGGCGTTCGGCGGTGAGCGCACCGTGGAGCTGCGCGCCCTTTTGCACGCGGTCTCGACCAGCGACCTCGCGGGCACCGGCGATCGCGTTGCGATTGAATCCCATTGAGCCGTTGCGCCAACCTTAATGTCTCGCATCTGGCGCGGCTTCGGGCCGATCGTTTGCGCACCGCATCGAGCCGCGCAGTACCTTAATTGAATCGGCCGCCACGGGCTCCGTGTCGGATAGACCGGATAATAATACATAAGGTGGTGCCTTCCCGGCGCGCGAAAAGCCGCGCCGGGAGGTTGCCGCGAACACATGGCCGGCGCAACCTCCGTGAGCTACGCCGTATTTGAGCCATTTTCAAAAGGTTTAGGTGGAGGGTCGTCGTAACGAAACGATGACGGTTATCCGTCCGGCGTCGTGCCCCTTTATCGACCATCAGGGCTCCCTTCGCCGGGGCGTGAACTTCCGGCGGAGCAATTCGAGAAGCCTTCCCATGGCCCTTCGCGCGCGGGCCCATTCCAGTGTCCTGTCGCTCGGGGTCACGCCTCATGAAATTTGGTGCCGCCGTTCCCAGGATCGAAGCAACGCGATGACGATGGGTGCGCAGGTGCGAAGTCAGCGTTCCGGCGTTTACCTTCGGCCAGCCCAGTTGCGCGCCAATCTCGAATTTGGCGTCGATCCCGCCATCGAAGTCGATGGCGCCCGCCACGCTTCCTTCGATCGACGGCGAGTCTCGCTGCGCTGGTTATCCGGCACTCTTCTAACTGGTCTTTTCGGCGCCGCGCTCATCGGATCGGCGATCTACGCGGCGCTTGGGCATCAAACCTATTTCGCCGAGGCGCCGGCCCCCTCGCTCTCTCAGCGCAAGGAGATCAACCTGGATTTCGGCGTCAATCCGCGCAAAGGCGATCGTCTCGTCAAGGCGGTCGATATCGTCGCCGGAAAGCAGAGCTTCCAGGCGCCAACGACGCTCACGCTCGGCGAAAAGGAGGTCGTCAAGGTCCACACGTTCACCCATGTCCAGACCACGCTGGCACTGGCGAGCATCGGCCTCTCCGAGGATGTCCCTCCATTTAATCCGTTGAAGGTTCTTGCCGACGCACGCAATCCGATTGATGCCGTGCAGGAGCCAGTTCAGGACGATTCCGAAATCTCGTGGTCCACCCGCGATCTGGGAAATGGGGCGTTTTCGCCATCGGCCAGCCTATCGATGGAAGAGGTCCAGGCCCAGGTAGCCGAGCAGGTAAAAAATACGCTCGCAGCGGGCGCCAAGCCGCTGCCGTTGCCGCCACAACTCCTTCTGATGCGGACGTCCCGCGCCAATCTTCCGGGCGTTCTTGCCTATGCCAATCCCGCTTCGCCGATCACGACGGCCCCGTTTTCCACGATCGAAGTGCGCATGGTCCCTGAAAACGTGACCAATTTCGGCCGTTCACCGCAAGTAGTGCAGCCGACACAAATGGAGGAGCGCCTCGTCGTCGTCCGCCACGGCGAGACGATTGAAAGCGTGCTGCGCGGCGCCGGGCTGCCGAAGGACCAGGTCATCGGCATTGTTGGCGCTTTCGGCGTCGCGCGGGGCGAAGCCGCGGTGGCGGAAGGGGCGCGCCTCAAACTCCTATTCGCCGATCTCGACGGCTCCGGCGCCAACATGACCCTGGCACGCCTTTCGGTTTATTCCGGCGAAACCTTGGAAACGAACATTGCGATCAATGACCGCGGCGGCTATGTCCGGGTGACCCCGCCACGGCACGCCAAGCGGCCGAGCCGGGACGATAGCGACGATGCCGATGACGCGGACGGCATGCGGCTTTACGATTCGTTTTACGAAACCGCGCTGAAACAGGAAATTCCGCGTCCGGTCATCGACGATCTCGTCCGGATTTTCGCCAATGACGTCGATTTTCAAGGAGCCGTGACCGCCGGCGATTCCTTCGAGGCGTTCTACGACGAAAGCGAGGAAGGCGAGGGACACCACGAGCTTCTCTATGCGGCGATCACCGCCCGCAGCGAGGTTTTCCGCTACTACCGGTTCCAGACACCTGATGACAGTCTTGTCGATTACTACGATCAAGACGGCCGCTCGACGCGCAAATTCCTGGTTCGCATGCCGATTGTCGGCGGCCGGTTTACGTCCGGTTTCGGCATGCGGTTTCACCCGATCCTCGGCTACTACCGCCCGCACACGGGAGTCGATTGGGCGGCGCCGGTCGGCACGCCCATTTTTGCCGCCGGCAACGGCACGATCGTCAAGGCGGAATGGGATTCGGGCTATGGCCGCCGCATTGAGATTCAGCACGCCAACGGCTACATCACGACCTATAATCACATGTCCGGGTTTGCCCGCGGAGCGATCGAAGGCGCCCATGTGCGGCAGGGCCAGGTCATCGGTTATCTCGGTCAGACCGGCCTCGCGACCGGGCCGCATCTCCATTACGAAATCATAGTGAATGGCCATTTCGTCGATCCGATGCGGGTCAAGCTTGCCCGCACGCGGGAATTTGACGGCCGCATGCTCGCCAATTTCAAGCGTGAGCGCGACCGCATCGACAGCTTGCTCCTCAAAGCTCCCAACGCACCCAGGGTCGCGGCGCGGCAGCCATGACGCGCGAGCCTCCCGGCGCAAGAATGACGGTAACGCTGCGGACCGCCTTGTTTGTTCGGCGAGTTCGGGGAAGCGTTTGATCTTGAGGCTTCAAGTCATTGCGTCGATGCGGTGCCTTAAAACGCGCGCTGGATTCGCAGGCGGGTCGAGTATTGGCTGGTGGCTGGCTTGAAGGCCGGCAGCCCGGTTGCGGTGAGCACCGCATCCGGAGCGAGACCAACCGGCCGCGTCTGATTGAGGAGCGCATACATGAACTCGGCGCCGATATCGAAGCCCGCGAGCGGCGTCCAGACGAGGTTGGTGCCGACCCGCGTTTCCTTGAGGTCCGAGACACCCACCGCGCCGCCGAAGCCGGCCAGCGCGCCGGCCGGATAGTGCAATTCAAGATAGGAGCCATAAACCGCCGAACTCAGGATCGGGAGCCAATAATGCTTGTAGGCGCCGGTAATATCGAAGCCCCATTGCTGTTCGCAGGCGCCGCTGCCGGTGAAAACACAGTCGGAATCGATCTGCGGGTTCCAGCCGCTGCCGGAATAGCTAATTGAAGTAAACCCGTCACCCATAAAGCGATTTTGATTGACCGCTCCATAATTGAACCCAAGATTATCGCCCGCGATATAGCCGTAAGCGCCTTTTTCGTAGGCGACCTGCAGCCAAAACTTGTCGCCGGGCGAAATATAATCGGTGTTCAATTTAAGGCCGCCCTGAACCGCGAAGCCGTAGGAATTGCTGGTCAAGGCCGGGAAGGCGTATGTGGTCGGGGGCGTGCCAAGAGCAGTGCTCGCGAAAAGGCTGGCATCTACCTGATGGGCGGCCGCCGACAATTGCACCGCCCCCCACGGCCGGTCGAGGCGGAGATTTCCGACGATCTCCGGCACCCGCGAGCCCGCCGGCTGGGCCTGGAAGGAGGTCGACGAAACGCCCCCGATAGTGATCGGCGCCGCCGTCGTGCTCGCGATTGTGCTGCCGATCGCGGTGCGCCGCGACGCCTGATCCTCGGCAGACAGTGTCGCCGAAAAGCCGTCGCCGAATGTCGCGGTGTAGGCAAGCAACGCGACGGTCGCGCCGGACCCCCGCAAGTTGCTGAAGTTGTACGCATTGGCGTAGAAATCGAACATCGATTGGGCGTAGCCGGCGGTCAATCCGGCGAATTGGATGAAGGCCCTGGTGAGAATCGTCGTCTCGCGCGGCGCGCTCGTTCCGGCCGTCGTATTGAACGTATTGGTGAGGGATCCGAGGCTGCCCGTCGCGGCTTGCTGGCCTGATCCATAGTAAGCGTCCGCGCGCACGAATGCCCGCAAAGCGCCCCAAGGCGATTGTGTCCTGGTGTCGAGTTCGACACGCCCCAAAGCGGCGAAGCTGAAGGCGTCGCGCGAACGGGCGTTCGAATACTGGTTCACGGAGGGTACGAAACCGGCGCCGGGATGCGGTGTGCCATTGGCATAAAAGTTGGTGCCCGAGATGCTGAACGAAGGATCGAAGCCGCGCAGCTCGGTGAGCACCATGCCACCGACTTTCAGGCAGCTGTCGGTTCCCGGGATAAAGAAAAAGCCGGCGCCATAGGCGTCGCAAATGCGCACATATTCAATCGGCGCCGCCTGGCGCGCCGGAAGGTCGGCCGCACGGGCGCCCGGCACACTAGCTAACGATGCCAAGCTCGCGGCCGAAGCCAGTTGAAGCACCTTGTTGAAACTCATTTCAAATGTCCCTCGCGAAGGACCCTCAGGGGCTCGCTCACGTTCCCCGACGCTTGCGACAAGCCCAAGGTTTCGGGGCTGTCTCATAATATGAGTAATATGGTAGACTAACTTCGTCAATAGGTTCACTGTTGTATTTGAGCCACAGGTCCGCAATTCGATTGCCCCAAACGAAAACCGGCGGCGGCCATTGCCAATCAGCAACAGAGTTTCACTTGATGCGGCAAACGCATTCAGTGATGCGGTTATCGTGCCGTTGAAAAAATACACCGCCCCGACAGGGGCCTGGCGCGGTAGCGTCATCAAGGAGGCGTAACGTGACCACCTTGTGCCAAGTCTCTGAAATTTTGACTCGCGGGGCGGATTCCCGAATTCGGCATAAAAGTGCAGCCGTAAATGCCGATCCCATGGATCAGAAGGACCCGTACGCGTACGTCGCGCAGCTGAAGAAAACCCGGCTCAGTGGCTTTGTACGGCTTTACCGTACGCGTGCGGCCAGGGCCATGGGTGCGATGATTGGAGGCCTGATCTTAACAGCCTTTTGTTGTTTGCGATTGCGGTGCAATTGACGATGCCATCAGGATGGCTTGCAAATGAGCCTGGTGAGGCGCCCATCCTTATGGATCAGGAACAAGTCTCCGGTGAAATTGAAATACTCGCCGGTGAATTTACCGGTCGTGAATTTCAATTGGATCGCGTTGTTTACGATGGTGCGCGCCTTAACTGGCTTTTCCGAGCCCGGCCCGCCAATTATAACGGGTTTCTTTCCCTCAATTTTGAGGGAAAATGTCTCGACGGTCGGAAACGGTCCGTCTTGTTTGTAGCTGTTCCCGGTGCAGACAAGGTTGAGATTGGCCTCTCCGGCCAAGGCATAAGTTGTGAAGCTTACCAGCAAGAAGTTCGCCAGAGCCCATCTTTCAAGATTAGCAATCTGATGTCTCATGTAGTCCGGATCTCCCAACCATAAAAACGCTAGTCAAGAACTGCCGTCTGTTCATGACCACGTATCCGTTCATGAAACATGCCGGATTTTAACCGGCAGCGACCGGATGACGACCTTGTTGAGACTGAGTTTGCAGCTTTCGACGGATTTTGGCAATACCAATTCCTCGACGCAGGGCCAAAGCCCGCTAACGGCGACCTTACCAGTCGGCTCAGCCCGCAATTTCTTGCCGCCGCTCTAGCGCCCGGTCTCCTCGCGTAAAATTTCAAGCCGGAGCCATTCCCCTTCGGCCTCGGCCAGCGCCTCCTCGGCTTTCGCGAAGGCCGCCGAAATTTCCGCGAATTTGGTCGGGTTACGTGCGTAAAGCCCGGTATCGTCGAGCAGGGACTGGAGTCTTGCCTTGAGAACGCGCAACTCCTCGATGCGCGCGGGCAGATTATCGAGAGCCTGCCTTTCCCTGGACGTGAGGCGCGGCTTCGCTCTTTGCGCGTGAACGGCGGCGGTTTTGGGCTTATTCTTATAAGCCGCGGGCGCGGACAACGTCGGCCCAGCACTCACCCCCGCGCCGCGTTGCGCCACCATGTCCGAATAGCCACCGGCATATTCGATCCAGCGACCGCCTCCCTCCGCGACGAGCACCGATGTCGTCACCCGGTCGAGAAAATCGCGATCATGGCTAACGATCAAAAGGGTTCCTTTGTAGTCGGCGAGCATTTCCTGCAAGAGATCGAGGGTTTCGAGATCGAGATCGTTGGTCGGCTCGTCGAGGACGAGGAGATTGGATGGCCGGGCCAAGGCCTGCGCGAGCATCAGCCTTCCGCGTTCGCCTCCCGAGAGACGCCCGATAGGCGTGCGCGCCTGGTCCGGGCCGAACAAAAAATCCTTCATATACCCGATGACATGTTTGCGCTCGCCGTTGATCTCGACGAAATCGCTGCCGCCGGTGAGAGCGTCCTTCAAGACGGTTTCCGGATCGAGGCTCGCGCGGCCCTGGTCGAGCGTTGCCAGCACAAGATTCGCGCCATGCCGGATGGAGCCCCGATCCGGGGCCAAGGTGCCGGTCAGGAGGTTGACGAGCGTCGTCTTGCCCGCGCCATTGGCGCCGATCAGGCCGAGACGATCGCCGCGCAGGATGCGAGCCGAGAAATTCTTGACGATCACGCGCTCGCCAAAAGACTTAGCTAAATCCTTGGCTTCGATGACGAGCTTGCCGGAAACATCCGCCTCGCTTGCTTCGAGCCTCAATCCGGTTGAGGCGCCCCGCTGGCGCCGCGCGGCGCGCATCGCCGCAAGCGCTTCGAGACGTTTCTGGTTGCGCTTGCGCCGCGCGGTGACGCCAAAACGCAGCCAGTCTTCCTCAGCGGCGATCTTGCGATCGAGCTTGTGCCGCGCGCGCGCTTCGTCTTCGAGCGCAAGATCGCGCCAGGATTCGAACTCCGAAAATCCACGCCCGAGAAAACGGGTCCGGCCGCGATCGAGCCAGACCGTGTTCCGCGAAAGATTTTGCAGGAATCTGCGGTCATGACTGACAATGACGAGCGCGTACCGCGCGGCTTCGAGTTCCGCCTCGAGCCATTCGATCGCGGGCAGATCGAGATGATTGGTCGGCTCGTCGAGAAGCAGAATGTCCGGCGCGGGCGCGAGCACGCGGGCGAGCGCGGCGCGCCTAGCCTCGCCGCCCGAAAGCCGCGCCGGATCTTCGTCGCCGCTTAGCCCCAATTCGTTCAAAAGCGTCGTTGCGCGGTTTCGATCGCCAATTGGACCAAGGCCCGCCTCGACATAGGCGCGCGCGTTGCCGTAGCCGGAAAGATCTGGCTCCTGCGGCAGATAACGCAAGTTGACCCCAGGCTGCAAGAAAAGCGTCCCACTGTCTGGCTCGATGAGGGCCGCCGCGATCTTTAGAAGCGTCGATTTGCCCGAGCCATTGCGCCCGACGAGGCACAAACGTTCTCTCGCCGAGACCGAAAGCGAGGCGGCTTCGAGGAGCGGCGTGCCGCCGAAGGTCAGCGCAATATCCTGCAACAGCAGAAGGGGAGGCGCCATTCGCGTCCATGCTATTGGAAAGCTTCCGCATTGGTCCTTAGCATTTTCCGCCACGGCGGAAACATTCTCAAAGCCGGGCGCCGATAGGGATAGGCGCCCTCAAGCCCTGCGCAGCACGGCGGTTACCAGTGCGGCTTCGGCCTCGTCCAGCGCCCGATGGAGGTCTGCCTCCGTCGCGAACCGCCCGCGCAGGCGCTTGCCTTCGGCGCGGACCGCGACGCTGGCCGTTCGGAAAGGCCAGGGATCGAGGACGAGGCCTTCGCCGGGCTGCATACGGAGTTCTGTCGTTTCGGCCCTCACCGTTGGCACGTTGGGGATCTTGATTTCTTCTTTCACGCCCCAGCAGATTTCGAGCGACATCCGGTCGAGGGCCGCGATCAACAGCCGGTTATGCGTGATGGCTTCAGGCGATGCTTGCTCCGCGAGCTTCGGATCGGCCCGCATGGAGGCCGCCGTCCGCGCCTGAAAGCGATGCTGTTCGTCGAGAAAAGCGCGCACCGCCTCCGCATCCTCCACACTCGCCTCATCGAAGTTGAAATATTGCGCGTAAATCGTGTCGGCGTGAAGTGAGACCAAGAGCGCGGGATAGCGCCCGAAAACACGAGCACGGCGGACGCCCTCGCGCCAGAGCGCGATGTGCAGCTTCGGCGGCACACGGAAAAACTCCTGCGGGAGGCCGGATCCGGCATCGAGCGCGGGCCTCATTTCCCAATCCAGCCAGCCGATGTCGTGCTGCCCGGCGGCGAGGCAAACCTCGTCGTAGGGCATCGGCGCCACGAAGCGCCGGTTGCCCCACGCGCGCGCCATCTGGCCGGAAAGCCAGGCGTGGCTCGGCTGCGAAATGGCGATCACGTCGAGGCCATCCTTGCGAAGCAGCATTGGTATTTCTCTTTGATTGTCGTTTCGCCAGCAAAAACGATGTGGCGTCGCTTCCGTTCCGTTGCGCGCACGACGGCGATGCACGCGACGGCGATGGCCGCGAAGAATTCGCAAGGCACCGGGAATAAATAGGCGCGCCGGAAAGTCTTCCTTGGTGGAACCCCACTGCCCCGCGTTCGACCCGAATTCTTATCCGAGATGAGCGGGCCAAGAGCGGCGGCCGGCACGAAGGCCATTCATTGAACGAAGGCTTCCTTGGAACGGCGGCTGCTCGCTAAGCCGATGTGGTTGTGCTCCTCGAGTTCGGCATGTGGGTAGCGCTTCTCATCGGCCCAGTGCTTGCGCGCATGAGGCGGTTTCGGCACCACGCCTGGTGCCAGTCCGCCATTGTGCTCCTGTACCAGAATGTTTCGCGTGAAACATTTTGGTACGATGGCGCGGAATTCCGGTGGACTTCACCGGCGGTATTGATCGAATCCGGATTCGCCGGCGGGCAGCCGAAGATGTTCGCGCGACGCTGTGCCGTCGTCCACGCGGACAGCGACGGGCGAAGCCACCGGCCGGCGATAGCCGGACGAGTTCGGCAAGCGGGAGCCGAATTCGACGCGGACATGACCGTCAATCCGCTCGCAACCGGCGGTTTCCTCGACCGGCGCGCCGTTTGCGGCGCATCGCTCAGGCGCACGCGAAGTGGTCTCGTTGCTGGATTGAAACTCGTCGGCCCGCGCGGGTTTGGCAAAGCCAAGGCAAGCAGCGGCGGCGCAACAGCCGACTGAAACAAAAATATCGCGCAAATTCATGTGGAGCCTAAACGATTCATTGATTTGTTGGAGCGGATTTTGTTGACCCTACAATGAGGCGATATAATGATGGGTTAATCTTTATCCTCGCCAATCTCCCAGGGTCGCCTGGACCAAGGCGAGAGCCGCGACGGCGGCCGTGTCGGCGCGCAAAATGCGCGGACCCAGCGGCAGACGCAACACGCAAGACAAGCCAAGAAGCGCCTCGCGTTCCCGGTCGTCGAAACCGCCTTCGGGGCCGATCAAAACGGCGAGCGCTGGCGGCCCTTTGGCATCGGCGCGCGGGCGCAACGCTGCCAAGGGATCGATGGCTGGCGCGTCTTCGTCGCAAAAGACGAGGAGGCGATTTTGTTCCCAAGCGTCGAGCAGCGCGTCGAGCCGGATTGGGGGAGCGATTTCCGGAATCGACAAAATACCGCATTGCTCGGCGGCTTCGATCGCATGGGCGTGCATCCGGTCGCTATTGATCCGGCTGGCCTGGGTCCGGCTGGTTAGCACCGGGCGTAGCAGTCCGGCGCCCATTTCCACCGCCTTTTCAACCATGTAATCCTGTCTTACCTGTTTGAGCGGCGCAAACAAATAATGCAGATCGGGACGCGGCTCCTGCGGCCGTATCAACTTGTCGACAGCGAGCGTGACATATTTGCGGTTAGAAGCGGCAACGCTTGTTTCCCATTCGCCGTCGCGGCCATTGAAAACAAGGATTCTCGCACCTTCGGATAGACGCAACACATTGCGGACATAGTTTACCTGTGTCTGATCGAGAGCGATTTGCGCCGCCTGCGCCAACGGGGGATTGACATAGAGGCGCCGCGCGGCGAAATCATAGCGGGACATGCGGCCGCTCGATACGGTCGAAGGCGCG
>DASYNQ010000290.1:0-3341 GCA_036008425.1 Methylocella sp.
ATCTCATCGAACGAATGTTCTGCAAGCTCAAGAACTGGCGCCGCATCGCAACCCGATATGACCGCTATGCGCAAAACTATCTTTCCGGTCTCGCCCTCGCAGCCATAATGATCGCATGGATTTGAATGAGTCCCCAACCTAGCATAGAAACCCCCGGCGGCTGCCGCCGGCAGCCGGGGTTAAAAGAAAACACCGCCTGCCTCAGGCATGCAGCAGGGCGGGTCTTTCGAAGGATTCGGCGAGGACCCGGCGGCGGTTGCCGCGCATTTCCCGAAAGCGCTCAAGGGTCCCCTCATCGAAGGTAAGCGTCACCGCAAGCATCTCCCGCCCGTTAATCTCGTGCGGCAAGCCGAGAGGTAACGGTTGGAAATGAAGCTGGATCAGGGGGAAGAGGCCCATCGGTTCGATCTCGATGATGAACATTGATACGCCGCACTCAAGGGCCCATTCGAGCAAGCCCGACCCAAGGGCGTTGGCAACCCGGCTCGCGTAAGGTCCGCCGGAGCGACAGCCCGGCGCGACGCAATGGCGCGAAATCTCCCAAATATCGGCGCCAGTTGGCCGCTCGACCTCGCAAAGCTCCGGCATGATGTCGGAGAGCAAATGCGGACGCGTTGAAGGTAATAGACGCTGGTAGCCAAGCACCTCGCCATGCTCGATGTAGAGCATATGCACCGCGTGCTTGTTGTCGAATCGATCAATCTCGCGCCCATCCGGCTTGGCGAGATTGTGCCAGCCCATTTCCTTGACAAACACCTGATGCCGCAAGCGATAGGCTTGCTCCATCTCGGCACGATAATGATAGTCGTTTTCGGGAGTAACTAAGTGAATCACGGACATTCTCCTGTTCACGGTGGGGTCAATGCCTGGGACCAATTGGTCCCAGCGTCATCCACTTCAGTGACTGGAGAATGCCGGATGGGTGAGGGTGGAGATAGTACGCGCTCGCGTACCTTTACGCGATCAACCCCCGGCGAATCCCTTCGGCGACGCTCGAGTACGGTTGATCGCTCCGAGCGTCGCGCGCACCGACCGCATGTCCTTCGCGGCGATGACAACGTCGCTTGACCGAAGAGTTGGGACGAGAAACTGCTCGACGTAAGCCGTGAAGCTGATCGCATTGACCGGACCATCGAAGACGCAGGGTGCATCAATGCGATCGCAGCCCAAGGCGGCGGGGAATGTCATAGTTTTCCTGTGCCCGTACGGGACGTACTGTACAGACTTGTACCTGTCCTTCTGCTGTGTGGGCCCGGCTATTACGAACAACAGGGGAAGGCGCCGTATCATCACAGGTGTTGCGCGACAAATATGCGATCAGACCGAGGAACAAGGCGACAGTTAGCGCGCAGACAATGGAAAAAGAAATGACTGTCCACTTGAGCATGCGCCATAATTTTAACGCCAATCTCCTCTGTGGGCGTTTTCCCAACCTTTTATTTTCCATTGGCGTCCTTTATATTTGTCGTCAAATGCGTTTGATGAATTGAAGTCAGCATAGGCTTGGGCAAGGGCGAGGGATTGATATAACCCGTAACTTGCGCCCGCCATATAGGCCCCAACGGCGTAATTGGCGGCGGGGACGTACTCGTCGAAGAAACTGTTCGTCGCTTTGTCTCGCTGGAAATCATAGGTCCCGAATTGGGGCAGCGCTTCTCCGGCTGAAATATGGTCCTGCCAAATGTGATTAGGCGCGACTCGCTTCCCAGATGCATAGACCTCTGAAAATTTGCCCGCGGTTGAACCCTCAGTATCGGCGAGCCTCAGACCAATTTGGTCTTCCGCGGCGGAACCGATAATCGCGCAGTCCCGCACCTGTTCCCCGATCCGGCCGGCAAAGCCGGGCGACGCGATTTTGCTGAATTGTTGGCGTGAAATGTCGTTGATGTGCATGGATTTTCCTCGGATGCGTTTATCCGAGCATAGCATTTCTATCCTTGATTTTGAAGATGGGCGTCTCGATGTGGATTATACATGTTCTGCTCGTAAAGAAGTAAGATTGCTCGTTTTTGCCCGCCGCGCGACGGCGGTTCAAAAATCCTTTCCAGTGCGTTACACTGAGCGCCGCGAGACCGGCGGCGGAAGGCTTGGCATATGGCGGATGAGACAAAGCACGCGGCGATCATCGGGGTCGTCACGGCGTCGGACCGCGCCAGCGCCGGGATTTATGAGGACAAAAGCGGTCCCGCCATCGCCGCCTATCTGACGAAGATCCTGACAAGCCCTTTCCATATCGTGCGAAAGATCGTTCCGGACGGGTTTGAGTCCGTCCGCGATACGCTGATTGATCTCGCCGACAGAGAGCATTGCGATTTGATCCTGACCACCGGGGGTACCGGGCCGTCCCCGCGCGATCTGACGCCGGAGGCAACGGAGGCGGCGGCGCCGCGCATTTTGCCCGGCTTTGGCGAACTCATGCGCGAGGAAAGCCTAAAGCAGATTCCGACCGCGATTCTATCGCGCCAGATCGCCGCGCATCGCGGGCCTTGTCTCGTCATCAATTTGCCGGGCAAACCGGCGTCGATCGAGATTTGCCTCAACGCGGTCTTTCCAGCGGTACCCTACTGTCTCGATCTCATCGGCGCCGCCTATATCGAGACGGATGCAACGATCCTAAAATCCTTCCGGCCCAAGCAATCATAAATGAGCCTAAGCGCACCGGACCAGGCAAAAGCAGATCTCGACGCGGCGCGGCGGATGGCCGAGCTCGCGGCCGATTACAAGCCGCTGCCGGGTGTCCCGGATGAATTCACCGGCGCGGACGGGCGCCCGCGTGCGCATTGGCTGCGGTTTCTCGCCGCATTGATGGAACTTGGCGCCGACGATATCGGCAAGCGCTTCGCCACGGCGGACCGGCATATTCGCGACACGGGCGTGTCTTATCGCGCCTATGGGGATACCAGCGAACGCGCCTGGCCGCTCTCGCATGTGCCGCTGCTCATCGAGGCCGGCGAATGGCGCGAGATCGCGCAAGGCATCGAACAGCGCGCGCGGCTCATGGAACTGGTTTTGGCCGACATTTACGGCGAGGGCCGGTTGATCGCCGCGGGCGACTTGCCCGCCGCCGCCGTCACCGGCAACCCCGAGTTTCTGCACCCCTTGCACGGCGTGAAACCGCCGGGCGGCAAATTCTTGCATATTTACGCCGCCGACATCGGGCGCGGGCCGGATGGCCGCTGGTGGGTCCTTGGCGACCGTTCGCAGGCGCCGTCGGGCGCCGGCTACGCGCTCGCCAACCGGCTTGTCCTGGCCCGCGCTTTCCCGGCCCTTTATCGCGATATGAATGTCGAGCGGCTCGCGCCGTTCTTCGAGGCATTCCGGTTCGGCCTCACCTCGATGGC
>DASYNQ010000291.1:0-2259 GCA_036008425.1 Methylocella sp.
GGCGAAAATGGCCGGCACGCCGGACGCTCACGCTTTTGAAGTGATCTCGGCGCCGCTCGGAACGAGCGGCACTGAATTTGCCGCCATCGCCCACGCCGCCGCCGCCGTCGACACGCTGGACGGTTTTTTGCGCGACATGCAAGCGCGCTACCCGGATGCCAGCGCCGCGCCGCCGGCTAGCGCGCAACCGGCGGCGCCGGATGCGCCGCAAGCGGCAACGCCCCCGCCCGCCGCTCCGCCGATACCGTCCATCGTTCCGCCGGCGCGCGCCGCCGGACGGACTGCGCTGCGGTGATACTCCATCCGCCCCCGCGGCAGCGGGGGAGGGGGACCGCGCGTAGCGCGGTGGAGGGGGCCTCTGAGCCGCCGCTTCGTTGCCGTTGCAGAGCAACACTGCAGGTGAGACCGAAGCGCTCAATCAATCAAGCTCGTCGTCAGCTAAGTTGGCTATCGGTGTCGATTTCCATGATGCGCCAATAGGCCTCAATCCAAAACCATGTCGCGAGTCGATCCCGATCCTGCTCGGCAAGGAAAGCGCGAAACAGCGCCTGCGCTCCTGCCGCGGGACCGAAACTTTCCAGGAGAACCTCGCCGGCGACTTGCGAGCTCTCAAGCGCGAGCCGGTGCACGGTCATACCGCTCTCCGGGCCCACATCGGCTTCCACAGAGCGCGGCAAAATTGCGAGCTGCGCCCAGCCCCAACCGCACACTGCAAAAGTCGCCAAACGCGCGCATATCCATGTCATTTTACACGTAATCTGATTTTAAGATAACCCGGAAACTAGATTATTTCCAGACCCCGCTGTTGCCATGGCGGGGCCGGAATTGCCAAAGACACTCGGATCGAAACGTCACAGGGCGCTGATCGACTTCCTGGTCGCCAGGCGGGATGCCCTGAACATGTCGCAGGCCCAACTTGCGTCCCGCCTGGGCGAATACCAGTCCTTTGTCGCCCGGCTCGAAAGCGGCGACCGGCGCGTGGATGTTGTGGAATTCATGAAGCTTGGGGAAATACTCGGCTTCGATCCGGCCAAGGTCATTGCGACCTTGAAGAAGGTGGCTCCCTAGCTCAAATTAAATTTGTGAGTCGGTTGCGTGCGGTAAAATTCGCGATGGCTCCCTGAAATCGATAGATCTTCTAGGAGAAGGTAAGATGACCTCAAACGGTAGCCAAAACACGCTCCGCGAAATGGTTCCCGAGACGCGCTTCGGGTCGAATTATGTCAAGGTCTCGTTTGACGCACGGCATTTGAAGTCTGCTGTCGTAGAAGGGCGAGCGGTAGCGGATCGAATAAGTACAGCCTTCGCTCTTAGATTAGTCCAGGCATTCGCCAGTCGCCTTGGCTATCATGAGATACTTGATGAATTAGATTATCTTGAGGGAATAACTACGAAATCCAGAACGAAACGCGCAAGGCCATTCAAGGGGAATGCGCTTAAGCCTCTCTGGCACAAACATTTCAGTGCACCTCGTCACATGTTTAAGAACATCGGAATTCATTGGGCGGTGGATAAAAAAGATAAACCTGCCCTCGATCGGCTAATAGCGGGCATTGCCGAGGCGGATTCGGAGCGCTGGATTGACCAATTGTGCTATCAATTTGTTATCGGCGGTTACCGGGAGCGGGGAGAGAAAAGACGGCTCACCGGCGATTGGATTATTTTCGCGAAACATAATGGTCGCAATTACTACCTTGATATTGCAACGCATTTTGAGGGGAGCGATGATCAAGCCCTGATGAAAAAAATTCGGTACGGCAGCGAAGCAGAATTTCCGTTCTTGTTCGGGTGACAATTTTCTATTGCAAAAGCTATCCAGCGCACGGCTAGCCATAAACGAGGTCTTCGTCGGCCAGGTAATCGGCGGCAAAGGATTGGGCGGCCAGAATGTCGTCGTGCGTCAGCCGGGGATGATCGATTAGGATGGCATCGATCGTCATGCCGGCACCGAGCTTGCGCAGCACGGTTTCGACTGGAACACGCGTGCCGCGGATCACCGGCTTGCCGCCCATGATCTCGGGGTTGATCTCGATCCGCTCGTGAGCCATGGGCGCCTCGTGCCGTCCGGGTGTCAGCCGGCACATACCATATTACGGCTTTCGCTTCACCATCCCCTGCAGGGGGAGGGTCGACCGCCGCAGGCGGTCGGGGTGGGGTGCGCGGCGACGCCGTTAGACTGAGTTCTTGAACGGCCCCACCATCGCGCTTGCACGCGACGGCCTCCCCCTGCATCGACTCCTGGTGTGCTATCGTTTCGCA
>DASYNQ010000292.1:0-3418 GCA_036008425.1 Methylocella sp.
CAGATCAGCGTAAGCGCGCGATCGTTTCTGCACACCCAGGTGCGCTCGATCGCGGGCTCGCTCGAACATGTCGGCTCCGGCAAATGGAACGCCGCCGATCTGCGGGCCGCGCTCGACGCGCGCGACCGCCGCCGCTGTGGCATGGTCGCCCCGCCCGAAGGGCTATATCTCATGGGGGTGGACTACGATCCCTCGCCGGGCGAAAGCCTATTCACGCTACCCCCGGCTCCGCGATAACCCCGCCTTCCAGCGGCTTATCGACCCCGGTGGTCATTGGAAATGTAATCGGCAGATGCTTCTCCCGCCGCGCCGCGAGATAGGCGAAGGCCTGGGCTTCCATGGCGTCGCTCGACCAGCCGAAGGTTTCCGCCAAAACGACTGGGCAAGGCAGCCGGTCCGCCAATTCCCGCAGCAAGGTTTTGTTGCGCGCGCCGCCTCCGCACACGATGGCGGGGGACGGACTCGCCGGCAACAGCGGCAGCACGCCTGCGATGCCGGCCGCGGTGAAGGCGGTGAGCGTCGCCGCCGCGTCTTCGGTCGCAAGACCCTCGCCAAGGGCTCCCGAGAAATCGTTGCGGTCGAGCGATTTCGGCGGCGGGGCCAGGAAAAAAGGATGCGCGAGAAGTGCGTCCAAAGCCCGTTGATTGGCAGTGCCCTTGGCGGCCGATAAAACTTAAATTGGCGACGCCGCCGATATTGATGAATGCGACCGGCTCCAAAAAACCCGCCGCGGCGGCGAGCGCACGATGAAACACCGGCACGAGCGGCGCGCCCTGCCCGCCGTGCGCCACATCGACAGCGCGAAAATCATGGACGACCCTGATCCCTAATCTTGCCGCGAGACCCGCGCCGTCGCCGATCTGCACGGTCAGGCGGCGCCTGGCCGGTGCAAAACCGTCTGACCGTGAAAGCCGATAAGATCGACCGTGGCGCGGTCGATGGAGTCCGTCGTCAGAAAGGCTTCGACCGCTTCCGCATGACGGCTGGTGATCATGGCGTCGGCCAGCGCCAAGCAGCCCGGCCGCGCATTGCGGTGCTCGAGCAACGCCGCGTCCCCGGCCGCGCGGCGCAGCAGCGCCCGGTCCGCCTCGGCATAGGGGAAAAATCCGGTGCGGCCAAGCGTGACGATCTCTTGCCCGTCGGTCTCTATGATCGCGACATCGATGCCATCCATCGAGGTTCCGCTCATGAGGCCTATCGCGCGGACCGTTGGAATTGGGCTTTCTCCCCCAGGACGATTGGCAACGTCTCTTATTGAACTATTTGCAAATCGCTTTCAACGCCTGCCACTCGCCAAACGAGAACAAGGGCTCGCCTGCCGGCACGCTGTCAGCCTTGCAAAATCACTCCCTCAAAAACGCGCCGCGGGGCCGCAGCGCCAACACAAAGCAGCTTAACTATCCGCCTAAGCTTTCTTGCTCATATATGTTTTCGTATCGTCCTCGCCCTTCCGTCTCAACCGCCGCGCCGCCGCCCGTTGCATTCCCCTGGCCTTCCACCTAAACCTCACGGCTTCATAATTCCGAGGGGATCGCGCACCCTTGTTGCAACGGGCGCGATCCTTTTGCTGAAGGCTTCCCGTGACCCGTGATTTCCGTCCTCAATCCCACTTTATGAGCGTGCTCGTCGAGCGCGGCTTTTTGCAGCAATGCTCCGACCTCGCGGGGCTCGATCACATCGCGAAGAGCGGCGATCTCGTTGCCTATATTGGTTTCGATTGCACCGCCCCTTCGCTCCACGCCGGCTCGCTCGTTCAAATCATGCTGTTGCGCTGGCTGCAAAAGACCGGTGGCAAGCCAATCGCACTCATGGGCGGCGGCACGACACGGGTCGGCGATCCGTCCGGCAAGGACGCAAGCCGCCAATTGCTCCCTCTGGAGACGATTGCCGCCAATAAAGAGGGGATCAAACGCGTCTTCGCCAGGTTCCTGAATTTCGGCGAAGAAAAACATGACGCGATCATGCCCGACAACGCGGAATGGCTTGCCACGCTCAACTACATTGATTTTCTGCGCGACGTAGGGCGTCATTTCTCGGTCAACCGGATGCTGGCGATGGATTCGGTGAAACTCAGGCTCGAACGCGATCAGGAACTTTCCTTCCTCGAATTCAATTATATGTGCCTTCAGGCCTATGATTTTTTTGAGCTTTTCAAGCGCCACGGCTGCGTTTTGCAGATGGGCGGCTCGGATCAATGGGGCAACATCGTCACCGGGATCGATCTCGGCCGGCGGATGGGCACGCGCCAGCTATACGGGCTGACTTCGCCGCTTCTGACGACGGCGTCGGGCGCCAAAATGGGCAAGACCGCGCAGGGGGCGGTGTGGCTCGACGAAGGCCTGTTCACCATTTTCGAATATTGGCAATATTGGCGCAATTGCGAGGACCGGGACACCGGGCGGTTCTTAAGGCTCTTCACCGAATTGCCGCTCGATGAAATCGCCCGGCTCGAAGCGCTGGGCGGCGCCGAGATCAACGAGGCGAAGAAGATTCTCGCCACCGAAGCAACCGCCATGGTGCATGGGCGCGAGGCGGCGTTGCGGGCGGCCGGCGCCGCGCGGGAAACCTTCGAGGAAGGCGCGCTTGCGGAAAGCCTGCCGAGCGTCGAAATCGGCGCCGCCGAGATCGAGGCGGGCATCGGGGTGCTCACGGCTTTCGTCAGATCGGGGCTCGTCGCCTCGACCGGCGGGGCCCGGCGTCAAATCAAAGGTGGGGGTCTCAAGGTCAACGATCAGACGGTCACCGATGAGCGCATGGTGATTGGTCCGCGCGATCTAACCGGCGGCGCGGTCAAACTTTCGCTCGGGCGCAAGCGCCATGTCCTGCTGAAGGTCGCTTGATTCATCCTATCGCTGCGGATGCATGGGGTCGAAATCAGCGACGCCAAAAATCTGGCGGAAAATTCCGGGCGCGATTGCCGACAGAGGATTGATGTTCAGGGCCGGCGCGCTGGCCAAGCCGCTGATCCGGTAGTTGACCCCGATCAACCCTTCGTTCGAGCCGCCCCCGAGGATCAGGCCGACGACGGGTAACTTCGCGAACAAATTGTTGAAGGCATAAACGGGAACGAAAGTGCCCTTCATGTCGACCCGGTCATGCACGAAATCGAGAGCGCCTTCGACGGTTAGTCCGATGGCCTCGCCATGCATGGTGCCTTCGCTGAGATCGAGACGGCTGCCGTCGCGTTGGAAGCGCACCTGCAATTTATTGAAAGCGATTGCGTTGGCGTCGATTTTTTGCACTTGGCCCGTGGTATCCAGCGGCGGAGCGCCCTCGACCACCAATCGGCGCAACGCAGGCTCGTCGCGCAAAACGAAATCGTCTATGAGAAGGACACCAGCAAGGGAGTCCGATCCAAGACGCATCCCGACCGCGAGCCGTCCGCGCTCCATGTGCTTGTAGAGGTCGAGGAACAACA
>DASYNQ010000293.1:0-4408 GCA_036008425.1 Methylocella sp.
TTTCCAGCAGGCGAGGCAGCGCCATTGCCGGCATCGCCTGTGGATTGCCGGTGATCGCCTATTCGGGCAGCGAAACCGCGCCGCCAATTACGGATGCGGGCGTCGTGCTGGTGTCGCCGGGCAATAATACCAATCTGGGCGCAGCGCTCCTCCGCGTTTTGTCCGACGCCGGCTTCCGGGAATCACTGGCTGCGCGGAGCCGTCAAGCACAACGAGAACATTTCAGCTGGGATGCCATTGCGAAGCGCTACGCCGAGGCATTGAGCCGACAGGGATAAGATTTAACGGCAAAGTGTCTCGATCAGGATCTCCTTCTTTTTTTCGGCGACATTGCTCAGCACATCGAGGGTAGCGAAGTACCCTGCGATGGATGCTGCCGCGAGTCCGATGAACGCCTCGGCGGGGAGCCAGGGACTCTGGGTCCAGCGCCCTGTGAGCAGGATCAACGAGCAAACGGCGGCGAGAAAAATCTGAACACCGAACGCAACCCAAATGGAGACTCCCGAGGAGCGCTGGCCACGCATGGAACCAAATTCGAGCTTTCGCGGAAAGCTGAGGGAAACCCAATCGGCAATCGCAAATTGACCGGCAACAGCAAAAACGACTGCCGCGATGGTGGCGACGAACACCGGCGTTGACGGCAGTCCAATGCGCAGGGCGAGCACGATCATGGAAAGAACGATCTCAAAGACCAGGACACCCGCATGCATCAGATTTTTCCCCAATAAGACATCGCGAAATCGAAGCGGCGCGGTGAAATACGTCTGGATACCTCGGCCTTCGTAGGCGAAACAATTGTAGGCGGGCGTCATCAGCATCAGAATCAGATAACCCATCATTCCTGGAAAGAACATGTCGGCCGAAATCCCACGATGCGTGACCGAGGGATGTTGGCCACCGAATTGAGACGTGAACAGCAGCACGAGGATGGGGGGCATCAGCAGCGATATCAGCACAAATCCATTTCGCGAAAGATAGCGGAACTCCTTTCGCAAGACCGCGGCAACCTGGGGAGAAAATAGCCGCAGGACATCGGATGACGCGTCCGTTTTTGAATTCGCGCGAGCCACGACTCGCGCTGGGCTCGCCGATTCACTCAGTTCTTCGCCTCGATATTGCGCCGCGAACCGGTACCACAGCAATGCGCTGAATACTCCGATGTAGGCGAGGAGACCCGCGACACTCAATAGAAAGGCGGCACCTTCGCCGCCGGCGGCCGCCGCCAGTGCGCGACTGGCAAGCGAAGGCGGAAAGGGCGACAAATAAGGCAAAAAGTGCAGAAAGGGGGCGGGCGACGACCCTCTGGCATAGCGGGCGATCGGCTGGCCGACGAATTGCAGCGAAACGCTGAACAGAATGAATAGCCCGAAAAACAGCTCGCGCGTACGGCGGCGGGCCAGCAGACGCTCGAGCCACGAGCCAATCAGCCGCTCAAACGTGGTGCACATCACGATGAAAAGGACAAGAATCACAAAAACAGCCGGCAGCAAGCTGGGATTTGCGATGGCCGTGCCGACCGCAATCGCCAGCAACCAACAAATGGAAGCGATGGCAGCAAAATCTGCCAAGCCGTAGGCGAGACCCACGAGATAGAAAGCCGTAAGGCTCAATGGGAAGCGCAGGAGGGTTCGAAATTCGAACGTCGCGCCGAATCCAGCCACGAAAAGCGGGAAAGCCTGCCAGAAAAGGAAAACGCCCCAGAAGAGCAAGAGCAGCCATCCGAAATGACGAGTCGAAATGGAAATGTAGGCGCCCCAGCAAAACATAAAACTCAGACCCATCACCATGACGCCGGACAATATCGCCGCCCAGATGAGACCGATCAGGTCAAGTTTGCTGTTTTTTCTGCGGAGATGATTCCGCAGGATTCGCCAGCGCAACTCCGCAACCAGACGGATTTGGCTCGCGACGCCGAGTTTACCGGCTACATCAGCCACGAGAGCTCTTCCATTTGCGGGCGCCCTGATCCGTCCTGGCCGACGATCGATACGAAAATCTCTTCAAGCGTCGTCTGGCGGCCCTCTTCGCTAGACGTTCCGGCGCGAAGTTCTTCAAGTGAGCCTTGCGCGACGAGCCGGCCTTTGTGAATGATGGCGACATGGCTGCACAATCGTTCGACGATCTCGAGGACATGGGAGGTCAGAAAAATTGTGACCCCGCGCTCGGTCATGCGTCCGAGCAGCGCTTTCAGCGCACCCGCAGCGAGCGCATCCACGCCTTCGAAGGGTTCGTCGAGAAAGAGGATGCGCGGTCCGTGGATCACAGCGGCGGCGAGCGCTAGTTTTTTCTGCATGCCGTGCGAATAGTCGGCGATGACGGATTTGGGGCGGTCGGCGAGCTGCATGAATTCGAGCAGCTCCTCGGAGCGCTGGCGCGTCGTGGCGCGATCGAGGCCATACATGCGGCCGACGAAATTGAGATACTCGGCACCGGTCAAGCGCTCGAAAAGCCCCATGCCTTCGGGCACGACACCGATCTGACGCTTTATTTCGACGGCGTGCGAGGAAAAATCCAAACCCAGAAGTTGAACCCGGCCCGAACTTGGCGCCAGCAGACCGGTGAGCATCTTGATGGTTGTAGACTTTCCGGCACCATTGGGACCGAGGAAACCGAAAAATTGTCCAGCCGAGACCTGCAAGTCCACGCCGTCCACTGCCAACAAGGGACCGAAGCGCCGTGTGAGCTTGTCGGTAACGATGGCCGCATCGGTCACGACAGTTCCCCTTTTGGCGTTTCGAGCATGAAACGAAACTCTAGCATGACTTCATCAGGCTTCTGGAGCAGCGAGAGGCGTGCGTTACGCAATTGCGACGCCGGAGAATCAAGACTTCGGTGGCAGTGGTAACGGTGTCGCACCTGCAAGATGCGGTTCGCGCGCCGGCAAGGCTGCCAGGACCGCGGGCAGTTCGACGCGAAAGACCGCGCCACCGGTCTGGCCGTTGTAACAAAGGATTTTGCCGCTGTGTTCCTGCAGGATGCCGAAGCAAATGCTGAGGCCGAGTCCCGTACCTTTGCCCACGGGCTTGGTGGTGTAAAAAGGATCGAAGACGCGATGAGGTTCCTTGATTCCAGGGCCGGTGTCGGAGAAGAGTATGATGACGTTACCGCGATCGCGAATGGTCTTGATGGTAAGCACGCCGCCCTCGTGCGATTCCATGGCATCGACGCCGTTATTGATGATGTTGAAGAACACCTGCATCAATTGGTTGCCATCCCCGCGCACGCCGGGAAGAACCGATTCCAATTGCAACTCAACGCGCGTCTTTGTCGACCGCAAGTCCAGAGAACGGAGTTGCAAGGCGTTGGTGACCACGGTGTTGATGTCCAGAAGAGTGCGTTCCGGCGGAACCTGACGAGCGAAGCTGAGTAGATTGCCGACGAGGGTCTTGGTGCGGCGCGCTTGATCGCGAATCTTGGCCGCAATGGCGCGCGATTTCTCGGTCAAGCTCTTATCATCGGCCAGAAGATCGGAATACCCCAGAATAGCGGCGAGCGGATTGTTGATTTCGTGAGCCGCGCCGGCGGCGAGCTGTCCCAGGGAAACCAGTTTTTCGGTCTGGACCAGCTGCGCTTGCAGTCGTTGAAGGTTCTCGACAGATTGTTGAGATTTGGACAGCAAGCGAACGCGATCCTTGTCGGCAATGCTTGTGCGCAGGAAAATGATGCCCATCAGCGGGATAGACGCAATCAAGGTGGCCATGACGCGGTAATCGCGGATCTCGCGCGGCTCATGGGAGAATCGCAAGGCGTAGATCGCAAAAAATGGCAGCGAAAGTACCGCCCCCATGGCAAGACGCGACGCCCAGGTGCGCTCTCCCACCCGATCGCTGGAATCGTCTTCGGTGTCTTGCTCGCCTGCGGCATCGAGGGCAGCCCGATTGCGATAGGCAATAAGGCCCGCGAAGGCAAACCAGAAAAAAGAGGAAATGAGCGGGAGATCGTAGAAACTTCCTGTCGAGTATTTGTGCAAGGAGATGGCGACGTTGAGAGTCAGGGACGACAGCATGTAAAGGGCTGCGCCGCCGAAAAGATTCGCGTAAACCAGCCGCCAAGCGCCTTGAGAACGCAACCACAACGCGGCCAAGCCGACGACGATCACCATGTACTGGATGTTCGCAATCAGATCATAGTTGAAATTGTATTGTGCTTCGGAAGGCAACACGTACATCCACGGGAACACCGTGTAGATGTAGAGGAACGTCCACCACGTGAATAGCGAAACAAAGTCGAGGTAGCCCAGGCGCAACTGGAGTTCCCCGCGCTTGCGATGAGGTTGCAGTGCAAGCGCCGCCATCATGGGGATGCCGCGAAGGAAGAAGACGATGTCCCCGCCGTAAATGACCGGCACGGGTTGGTGCGCGTAGACCTCGTGGTACGTCCAGTCAAATTGGCCAAGCATCCATAGCGT
>DASYNQ010000294.1:0-1743 GCA_036008425.1 Methylocella sp.
CTGATCGGCGACAAGGCCTACGACAGCGCCGAGTTGCGTCTGTGGTTGAAGGACCGCGGAACCAAGCCAGTCATTCCCAACCGCAGCAACAGAAAGCAGCCGTTCAGCTTTAACAGGCGCCTCTACAAAGAACGGCGCCGCGTCGAGAACGCCTTCGGCCGACTGAAGGACTTCCGGCGTATCGCCACCCGCTACGACAGGCTGGCGTGTAACTTCCTGGCCTCTGTCTGCATCGTTGCCGCTCTCGTCTGGTGGATTTAATGAGTCCGGACCCTAGAACCGGCGCTCCAGGCGTTCACGCGGCGCGCAGCTGCCTCGTGGTATCGATGCGGTAGGTGAGCGCCTCGGCGAGATGCAGGCGCCCGACCTCGCCGGCGCCGTCGAGATCGGCGATCGTCCGGGCGAGCTTTAAGACCCGGTGAAACCCCCGCGCGGAAAGACGGAGGCGGTCCGAGGCTTCCCTGATTAAGGCGAGGCCCCCGGCGTCGGGTTGCGCCACCGTCTCGATAACATTGGCGGGCGCGGCTGCGTTGGAGAGGACCCCCGGAAGACCGAGCCCGGCATAGCGCGCGACCTGGATATTTCGCGCGGCGGCGACGCGTTCCGCGGTCTCCCTCGAACCCTCGGCGGGAGGCGGCAGCATCAGATCGGCGGCGGCGACTGCTGGTACCTCCACGTGGAGATCGATACGGTCGAGCAGGGGACCCGACAGCCGCGCCTGATATTGCGCGATGCAGCGCGCGTTGGGTTGCCGGTTGCAGGTAAAACCAGGCTCGCTCGCATGGCCGCACCGGCAGGGATTCATCGCCGCGACGAGCTGAAACCGCGCGGGATAGACAATGCGGTGGTTCGCCCGGGCGATCGCGACTTCGCCGGTTTCGAGCGGCTGCCGCAGGCTGTCCAAAACCTGCGGCTGGAATTCCGGCAATTCGTCGAGAAACAAAACACCATGATGGGCGAGCGAAATTTCGCCGGGCCGCGCCCGCGTGCCGCCGCCGACGAGCGCCGCCATCGATGCCGAATGATGCGGCGCGCGGAAAGGCCTTTTATCGGTAAGCGCGCCGCCCGCGAGATCCCCGGCGATGGAGTGGATGAGCGAAACCTCGAGCAGTTCGCGCGGGCTGAGCCGCGGCAAGATCGAGGGCAGGCGCGCGGCGAGCATCGATTTTCCCGCTCCCGGCGGTCCGTTCAACAAAAGATTGTGGCCCCCGGCGGCGGCGATTTCGAGCGCGCGCTTGGCGCTTTCCTGTCCCTTGATGTCGCAAAGGTCCGGCTGCATTCCGGCCTGACCCCGCACGGCCGGCCGCGGCCGCGCCATGACCTGGGTGCCCTTGAAATGATTGGCGAGCTGAATCAACGAAAGCGGTGCCAGCACATCGATGTCTTGCGCCGCCCAGGCTGCCTCCGGGCCGCTCGCGTGCGGGCAGATCAGCCCGTAGCCACGCGCATTCGCGGCAATCGCGGCGGGGGAGCACGCCGGCGACCGCGGTGGTCGTTCCATCGAGCGCGAGTTCGCCGAGAACGGTGTAATTTGCAAGAGAGTCCGGCGGAATGGCGCCAATCGCGGCCATGATGCCGAGCGCGATCGGCAGATCATAATGACTGCCTTCCTTGGGGAGATCGGCGGGCGCGAGATTGACGGTGATGCGCTTGGCAGGCATGGCGAGGCCCGACGCATTCAGCGCCGCGCGGACTCTTTCGCGCGATTCGGCGACCGCCTTGTCGCCGAGACCAACCACCGTG
>DASYNQ010000295.1:0-10396 GCA_036008425.1 Methylocella sp.
CTCATCGTGTTGGACGATGGCTGGCCGGCCGCGCCGGGCTGGGAGCGCAGAATCGCCGCTGCCGCACGCAGAATCGAGGCGGCGGAGCGAAATTCGCGGCTCGCCGCCGTCGTGGCAACATCGGAGGCGGGCCGCGACATCGTGCCCCTAGATGCGGCCAAGGCGCAAGATCGCCTGCGGGCGCTCAAGCCTGTGCCGTTTGTTCCCGATCGGCTGCCCGTTTTTTCCGCGATCGAAAAATATGCCGCTGCGCAGCAAAAAAAACCCGCGATTGTTTGGATCACCGATGGACTCGATCGCGGCCACGCGCGGGAGTTCGCCGGCAAGCTCGCGGCTGTTTCCGGTGAACTCACTGTTGTTACCGATGCAACAACCGTTCGCGCGCTCGCGGGCGGGCAAAACCAAACCGGTCGCCTCGATGTGCGGGTGCTCCGCGCGGCCCTCTCCGGCCCCGAGCGAGGGGTTGTCCGCGCGCTCGATCGCAAGGGGCTTCCGCTCGGCGAAGCATTGTTCGATTTTGGCGCGGCGAATGAGACGCAAGCCAGTTTCGAGATGCCCATCGAATTGCGCAACGAGATCGCCCGCCTCGAAATCGCGCGCGAACATTCCGCGGCGGCGGTTTTTCTTCTCGACGAGCGCTGGCGCCGCCGCCGGATCGGCCTCGTCAGCGGCGAATCGGCGGACATCCCGCAGCCTCTTCTCGCGCCAAGCTATTATCTTACAAAGGCGCTCTCCCCGTTCGCGGACATCCGCAAGGCAAGGCCCGCCGCCACCGATCCAATACGCTCCCTTCTCGATGACCATGTCGCGATCATGATCCTCGCCGATGCCGGCATGGTGCCGGGTCAGGCGCATGACGGCCTCGCGCGTTTTGTCGAAGACGGCGGAATCCTGGTGCGCTTTGCCGGACCCCATCTCGCCGCGGCCTCCGGCGATCTCGTTCCTGTCCGGCTGCGCCGGGGCGGCCGCGTGCTGGGCGGCGCGATGTCCTGGGATACCCCGAAAAAACTTGCGCCCTTCGACCGCGAGAGCCCATTTTTTGGCTTGGCCGTCCCCGACGAGGTAACCGTTTCGCGCCAGGTGCTCGCCGAACCGGACCCCGGCCTCTCGGCCAAGACCTGGGTGCGGCTTTCGGATGGAACTCCGCTCGTGACCGCGGCGCGGCAAGGCAAGGGACTGATCGTTTTGTTCCATGTCACGGCAGACACGACATGGTCGAACCTGCCAATTTCGGGATTGTTCGTGGAGATGCTGCGCAAAATCGTTGCTCTGTCGGTGGAGACCGCGAAGGATGCGGGCGCGCAAGCCGGCACCGGGACGAAAGCCCTTGAAGCCGCAACCTTCGCGCCGAGCCGGAGCCTCGACGGTTTCGGTGTCCTTGGTCCCCCGCCGCGAAACGCGACGCCGATTCCCGCCGGGTTCGAAGGCATCGCGGAACCCGAACATCCGCCGGGTTTTTATGGCCCGCCCGATGGCCTGATCGCCGTCAATGCTCTGGGACCGAAAGACACGCTCCAGCCGGCGGATTATTCGGGGTTCGGTTTTATCGACGAGCCTCTAGCCGAAAACAGCCCGGTCGATCTGAAACCCTGGCTGCTGGCCACCGCGTTTCTCTTATTTGCCGCCGATACCTTGGCCTCGCTTTGGCTCTCGGGTAGCCTCCGCAGGCGTGCGGGGGGCGCCGTCGCTTGCCTTGCTCTCTTAGCCATTGCATCCCCGATCCTGGTCCCCGCGCGGGTCGCGGCCGAGCCCGCCGCCGCAAGCGTGTCCCCGCACGATATTGGCGCCGCGCTGACGACGAGGCTTGCTTATGTGGCAAGTGGAGATGCCAGGGTCGACGAGGTGAGCAGGCAGGGCTTGATGAGCCTTTCGCGGGAGCTTGCACGGCGCACGTCGTTGACGCCCGGCGATCCGATCGCAATCGATCCCGCGCGGGACGAATTAAGCTTCTATCCGCTTCTCTATTGGCCTATCGTGGCATCGGAACCGCAGCCGCCGCACGCGGCGGTCGCCAAGGCCGCCCTCTTCATGAAACAGGGTGGCACGGTTGTTTTCGATACCCACGACGCGCTCGCTTCGCGACCCGGCGGGCCGCCGACGCCGGAAGCCAAGTGGCTCAGGACCTTGCTCGATGGCGTTGATGTGCCGGAACTCGAAGCCGTTCCCGCCGACCATGTCGTGACGAAAACCTTTTATCTCATCGACGGTTTCGTTGGCCGCTACACGACGGGCGCGACCTGGATCGAGGCGCTGCCCCCCGCCCCCGCCGATGGCGGCCCGCGCCCGGCCCGCGCGGGCGACAGCGTCTCGCCGATCATCATCACCGCCAACGATCTAGCGGCGGGCTGGGCCAGCGACCCCGACGGCGACAGCCTCTACTCGCTGGTGCCGGGCGGGGAGCGCCAGCACGAACTCGCGCTGCGCGGGGGTATCAATCTGGTGATGTACACGCTCACCGGCAATTACAAATCCGACCAGGTTCATGTGCGCGACCTTTTGGAGCGCCTTGCGCATTGAAGGGGCGGGGTTTGGTGGTTAACAAGAAGGGTCAATGACAATTTAACGAATGGCGGTGTTTCCTTCCCAAGATCTCGCTTGAAAACTTAAGCCGGAACACGCTGTACCAAAAGAGATTTAGGAATATACGGAGACCGCAGATGTTCAAGGACGGGAGCCAGATGCAAATACCAGCCAAACATAAGCTCGATCGGCAGATCCGCCGCCTGTCCGCCGCAACGATGTTTGCGATCGCCGTTTATGCCGGTTTATACTTTGGCTTAAGTCTCGGCCAGTCCTTTGCCGCGGCTTTGCAACAACCCGATCCCGCTCTCGCGGCGATTATAGACGGCCCGCAAAGGAACAACGCCAACAAGGCGCGCGAACGCTACCGGCACCCTCTGGAAGTTCTCACCTTTTTCGGCGTCAAGGCGGATTCGAACGTCATCGAGATCGTGCCGGGGAAGGCTGGCTATTGGGCCGAAATTCTCGCGCCCTATCTCAAGGACCGCGGCCATTATACCGCCTCCGGCGACCCCGAGCGGGATATCGCGCCTCTCAACGCGAGGATTGCCGCAAGCCCGGAACTCTATGGCAAGATCGTCGTCACCGAGTTCATGGGCGGAGATCAGGAAATCGCGCCTCAGAACAGCGCCGATTTCGTGCTGACATTCCGAAACATCCATAATTGGATGCGCGCGGGCACCGCGGACGCCGCCTTCCATGCGTTCTATAGGGCGTTGAAGCCCGGTGGCATCTTGGGCGTCGAAGAACATCGCGGCAGGTCCGACCAGGCGCAAGACCCGCAGGCCAAAAGCGGCTATGTGCGGCAGGACTATGCGATCGCGCTCGCCGAAAAAGCCGGATTCAAATTGCTCGGCTCGTCCGAGGTCAACGCCAATCCCAAGGACACCAAGGACTATCCCGAAGGAGTATGGACCTTGCCGCCCACCTACCGCCTGAAGGATCAGGACAGGGAAAAATATTCGGCGATCGGCGAGAGCGACCGGTTCGTCTTGAAATTCGTGAAGCCGGCCGAAGCGAAATAGCCGCGCCGGACGGCCGCTTCGGGCAAAAGCGTCGCAGTCCTTTTCATTACAACCCAACCACAAGCCAGGTCCCAGCCGCGACAAAGCCTGCTCCTGCTATCCGGGAAATCAGGCGACCGACTGGCACGATCTTTTCAATGAGCACGAAGGCAGAGATCGTGGCGATCCACAGCACGTTCATAACGCCGCCGACGAACAAAAGCGCCATCAATACCCAACAGCAGCCGATGCAATAAGCGCCATGGCGTAGGCCGAGCAGCAACGAGCCCGATGGATCGCGACGGAACCCGCCCTCCCGCTGAATGAACAGGAGCGGCGATTGGCATTGCGCCAAACATATATCCTTGAGCGGCGTCCACTGGTAAACGCCGGCCGCAATGAGAACGATTCCGCCGAACACTTGGTTAGCGCTCGCCATCTTCGGATCGAGCAAGGCCGTGCGATCAAGGGCCCATTGTGCCGCAGTGGCGACGAGCGCGAAGCCGACCCAGGTCAGAAGATACCCGGTGGCGAACCAACCGGTCGCCGCAAACGGCTTACCTCGCGCCGATGCTTGCCGGCCAACCCGCGCATAGATCAGAATCATCGGCGCGGCGGATGGGGTCATCATGCCGACCATCATCACCACCCACATGGCAAACACGTAAACGAACTCGATAGCTTGCCAAGGAGCGGGAGCGGGCGCCATGATCCCAATGCCGGCGGGAACCATCCGAAAACCGCTCATCTCCATTCCGCCCATGTCCATGTCTGCAGCAAGCGACAGCACATAAGTCCACGCGAGCGCGGTTAGTGCGGCGAGCGCAGCCGCCACAATGATGCGGTCGCGCCGGAGGATGATTTCCAGCATTGCCTCGGACATGGCCGTCAGCGAATGACCCCGGTTCCAGTGATATTCAACTCGGCGAAATGAGCGTGCGAGTCCACCAGATTGAGCTCGATGGGACCGTTTGTCTTCGCCCAGCCGCGTCCGACTTCGGCCAAGGTAAATTCAAAGCCATCCGGCATGTTGAACCGCGCGCGGTGCTCTTTCTTTGTCACCGGATTGATGATCGGCTCCCCGCGCGCTTCCACAACCTCGGGAACAATAAAACGCGCTTTGCGGGCATTGACATCAATGTCGAGGTCGATCTTGGCGAAGATCGGATCATGAACTTTTTCTAGCATCGATCCATAGACCTGAAAGAATGTCGCGCCAGGTTCGGTGTCCTGGCCACTCATAATGCGGAGAATGGCCGCGCGCTGCGCGGGGCTCGCGCGTTCATCGACGATCGGGACCGCTTGGCCGTGCCCCTCATGAATCGGGCCCGGCCATGAAAACACACCGGCAAACTTCAGCCCATCGAGCTTGGTGCCGCCATGGTTACCCTCATCAATCACAATCCCGACAACCGCTTCACAGTTGCCGTGGGTAGGAAGCGCGTTGAACTGGCACGGGCAACCGTATGAGCAATTGCAGTGGGAAAAATTTCGGCCTTTGAGATGCCATTTGACGTCCGCCATTGTCGCCTCCAAGTTTCCAAGCCGACATCAAGATAGTGCCCTTTGCCGCCCGCCGGAAGGCCAAATAATCCATCTGTTTCCATCGAAAGCGCACGAAGGTCAGCATCAGGATTTTATTTTTCCCGCTGTCCTAAACGTTCACATGAACACGACAAGGCGTAGGGGGAATGATCGAGAAGAGGTGCGAGATAGAGAAACTCTATTCCTTCGGCTGCGCGGCCGCCATCGCGATGCGCGAGGGCCTTGTCATGGCTTCGATACGGAGCAGCTCGTTGAGCTGCGTCCCAGTCAACATTCCTTCTTCGAGGACGACCTCGGCAATCGTGCGCTGCTCATCGAGCGCCCGGCGGGCGATGCGCGAGCACGCCTCGTAGCCAAGCACGGGCCCGAGCGCGGTCACGAGGCCGATCGAGTTTTCGACAAGCCCGAGGCAGCGCTCGCGATCCGCCTCGATGCCGTTGACGCAACGGCTTGTCAGCGTATTGATCGCGGCGGTCAGCATCCGCAGCGATTTCAGAATGGAAAAGCCGATCGTCGGCTCGAAGGCATTGAGCTGGAGCTGGCCGCCCTCGGCGCACATCGTCACCGTGAGATCGTGGCCGATGACGAGATAGGCGACCTGGCTCACGACCTCGGGGATGACCGGGTTGACCTTGCCCGGCATGATCGAGGAGCCGGCTTGAACGGCGGGCAGGCGGATTTCGCCGAAGCCCGCGCGCGGGCCGGAGGAGAGCAGGCGCAGATCGTTGCAAATCTTCGAAAGCTTTACGGCGATCCGCTTCAGCACGCCCGAGAACAAAACGAAGGCGCCCATGTCGGACGTCGCCTCGATCAGATTGGCGGCGAGCACCATCGGTTCGCCCGAGACTTGCGCCAGTTCCTCCACCGCAAGTGAAGCGTAACGGGGATCGGCGGTGATCCCGGTGCCGATCGCGGTCGCGCCGAGATTCACCTCCCGGAACAGAGCGGCGGCCTCCCGCAGGCGGTCGATATCCTCCTTCACGGTGGTATGAAACGCATCGAACTCCTGGCCGAGCGTCATCGGCACCGCGTCCTGCAATTGGGTGCGGCCGATCTTGAGCACATCGGCGAATTCGACCGCCTTCGCCTTGAAGGCATAGGCAAGTTCCTGCATCGCCCGCACGAGGGGAACGGTCGCGAAGATCAGGGCGAGGCGCAACGCCGTCGGATAGGCATCGTTGGTCGATTGGGCCATATTGACGTCGTCGATCGGGTGCAGCAAATGGTACTCGCCGCGGCGGTGGCCCAAGAATTCCAGCGCGAGATTGGCGACGACTTCATTGATGTTCATATTGGTCGAAGTTCCAGCGCCTCCCTGCACCGCGTCGACCACGAATTGATCGAGGAAGAGTCCATCCTTGGCGATGAGATCGCAGGCGCGATCGATCGCATCGGCCTTCTCCGCCGGCAATTGCTTAAGGCGCCGGTTGGCGCGCGCCGCCGCCTGCTTGACGAGCGCCAAGGCGCGTACAAGCTCGGGAAAATGCCCGATTGGAATGCCGGTGATCGGGAAATTTTCGACCGCGCGCAGCGTATGGATGCCCCAATAGGCCTCCGCCGGAACCTCCCTCTCGCCGAGCAGGTCGTGCTCGCGCCTTGTCGCGACTCGATTGAGTTCGATCGCGCGCGGCACTGCGAGCGTGAGAATGGCAGCTGGGTCTTCCGCGGGCGGAGCGCGCAGTGGTTCGAGATATTCTTTTGTCATGAGGGGTAAACCGGTTCAAAAGGGCTTAGACGGCCATGGCAATGATAGCCAAGCAATTGCTGGGCTTGCGGCCGTTGCGGCAAGGCTGGGAGGACCAACAATCGTTCCACATGACCGTCGCTATTATATGGTGACTGGAGGCAAAAATTGAGCCACCTTTTGGGTTGAACTCATGGTTGCGAAATTAAACAAAATTTGGAACGACCGGAGGGAGCGTAGTCAGTGCAAAGCTTCGGAAGATGGACGATGCTCGCCGCGGCGGCCTGCCTTCTTTCGCCGCCCGCCTACACTCAAGACATGATGCGCTATGTCGATCTTTCGAGTCCGATGTTTTCCTCGGCCGGGATGACGAGGGCGGAGGTCGAGGCAAGCCTCAAGGCGGCGCCCGCCGGCGCGGATTTCTCCGGCAAAAGCCTCAATGGACTCGATCTTTCCGGGCTCGATTTTTCCAACGTCAATTTCCGCGCCGCGAGGATGAACAAGACAAATTTTTCGCGGGCAAGGCTCGACGGCGCAGTGCTCGATCAGGTCTGGGCCATGGCGGCGGATTTTTCCGGCGCGAGCTTGAGGCAAGCCCATCTTTTCGCAAGCCAGATGCAAGAGGCGAAATGCGACAGCGCCGATTTTTCCGGCGCCCGCGTCGCCGCCGATTTGTCCCGCGCCAGTCTGCGCAACGCCAAATTCATAGGGGCGGACCTTGCCGCCGATATGCGGAACCAGTCGATGGGGCTGATGCGCGCCGTGCTCAAATCCGCCGATCTCGCCGGGGCCGATTTCGAGAATGCCAATCTCGCCTTGACGGATTTGGAATTCGCGAAATTTCCAGGCGCGAATCTGAAAGGCGCCTCGCTCGCCGAGGCCGAGGCCGGCGGCGCCGATTTTCGCGGCGCGATCCTCGATCACACGAATTTCAACGGGACCGATCTGACCTCCGCCCGGATCAATGCGGCGCAGGAAAAAGCTATTTCGGGCGCCAAGAACCTGGACCGGGCTTTTAAGGAATGAGGCCGATGCTTTAAGTTATCCTGGACAATGGCCAGGCCGTGGGCCCTCGCGCGTCGCCGAGGACCGCGCATTCGACCGCCTATTCGCACGACAACGCGGGTGCGCCGCCCCGAAGGCCAGGGGCTGAACGACCTTTGGGTCAGCTTTTCGATCTAATCCGTCCAGCCAGCCGGCATTCTAAAACCAGCCATTAGTGGTCAAAACCGGGCAGCGCCCGCGCCCGGCAGGGCATACTGGTGAGTGCACGGCTTCGTCAACCGGGTTTTCGCCCGGTCGACCTACAGCCCGCTGAAAGTGGGCAAATTTTGGCGGAAGGCACAATCAATCTGGACGGTCGGCGGGGGATGGCCGCGCAGAAGGCGACCCGGATGCGGCGTCTGCTCGCCGCGGTCGACGCCGACCATGCCGCGCTGCGGGCGCGCCAGGAGGACCTGGAGCAGTTGCTTCTCGCCGCGCCTGCCACCGGCTGGGTTGAAGTCGTGGCCAAGGCCCGTTATCTACTGATCCTGTTTGCGCAGACGCCGGCCGCCGAAGATCCGAGGCGGGCCACGCTCATCGCGGATGTTTTCGCCGACTTCAAGCGGCTGCTTGCAGACCCGAAACACCCGCCCCTCGCGGGGGACGCCGGGCTCGCACCCGCGAGCCTCGTTCAGAGGAGGACTGCTATGGCAAAAGGTCAGCAACGCGGAAACCGCGAGGCTAAGAAGCCGAAAAAGGAAAAGCCCAAGGTCGCGGCGAGCGCCCAGACGTTCGGGCTCAACCCCCCGAAATCGACGGGGGCGAAGGAGGATCGAGGCAAGAAAAAATAGCACGCCGTAACACAACTTGGCTTACATCCGGTCAGCGCGAGACGGTCCGCGTTGGGGCGGATTCGGCTGTTTTGGGGATACCCACGGCGCGGCAGCTCGCCGTCCGGCCTGCACGCGTTAGGTCCGCAATGGGCACAGCCGCCGGGACCTGAGCGAATTACCGGCAACTCTTCATTTCCGGATTTCTAGCCGGCCCGCCCACCACGCAAGGTTGGTTGCTGGCGACGCACGCGGCAAGGGAAGGGGAGCCGTCTGGTCAGCCGTGCTATCCGGCTAGTCCCTCCCGGCCTCACTAGAGAGGATGCGTCAGCCCTAGCGTAACTCCGGCCGCGTGTTATGATGCTTTATCAGGAAAATGGGGGAATGATTTGCGGCCTGAGCTAAGCAAACCGGTATTCCAAGATTCCGCCGCTCTTGCTTCGATTGTCGCGAGGTAGCGATGAACTCATCATCCATCCCACCAAAGAGTCCCCGGGGCGCGACGGGCGCCGAGGCGATTGGCATAGCCGCAGTCGTAGTTCTTGCCCTTGGTTTCCTCGGCTTCTTGGAGTTTAAGGATTGGTTAGTCGGTCCTAAGTCGGGCGGCTATGTGAACATCAGCGCGATCGTGGGAGAATGGCAGGCGGCTGGCCGCCCCTGGCACATCGTGTTTCGAGCGGACAAGACGATTGGCATGAGTTCCATTGGTTCCGCGGAACCAGGTAACATGGAACCAGGTACGTACCGGCTGTGGACCGAGAGAAATGTCTTGATCAATATGAAGAACGGCAAAGGTTTTACGGCAACGTTTAGGGAACTTACGCCCAACCAGTTTGACCTTGTGGACTCGGAAAACGGGGCCGTGACGGTCTTCGCGAGAGCGCCGTAGCGCCGATCAGCCAGAAATAACCGCCATTCACCAGCGGTCTCCCATCGGAGCCGGCTGATCTTGCCCATGCCATTTTATCCTGAAAACCGCTTCACTCCCCGTAATTCTGCTTGAGATAATCCCCGATGGTCTTGGCGTCCGCCGGATCGATTGGCGCGCCAAACGCCTTGATCATTTTGGCGACTTCCGCGTCCCAACGCGCCGCGTCGAGAAACGGCGAATTCATCACGATGTAATCGAGGCTGTGACAGGCACTGCAGTAGCCTTCGATAACGTCCCGCCCTGGCGCCTGCTTGAGATGCACGGCCGGCTCTTCGGCGCGCGCGAACGCCGGGATCAGGGCCAGCGCAAAAACAATTGCGATCCCTCGCATGGGCGTTCCCTCAAGTGACATAGAGCGCCACGGTTTGCGCGACGTTGTTATTGTAGCCTGCGGGGTTTTGGATTAGCTCCTGGGTCTGGATTTGGCCGATCTTGTTGGCGGCGCGGACCGCGAGCGACAATTTTCCGCGCCACTTGGGGATAAACTCGTAGCTCCACGCGCGAAAGGCGAATTTGCCGGGATCTTCTCCGAGCGACGCTTCCGTCCAGCTCTTGCCATTGTCGGCCGAGATTTCGACCGAACGGATGCCATAGCCGCCGTCCCAGGCAATCCCGCTTATGGCCGTCTTGCGTCCCCCCTTGACGCGCGCCCCATCGGCCGGGCTCGTGATGAGCGAGTTCACGACGATCTCGGTGATCGGCGTAGTGACGCCCGTCTCCTGCGAAATAAAACGCGCAACCAACGGAAACTTACCAACCGGAATCCGGTAGGCCGTCTTCATCCAGAACCCATCGAAGGGCTTGGCCACCGCCGTGATGCTGGTAATGTGCTTCACCCAATAGGTCGCGGTCCAGCCGGGCACGACGATCCGCGCCGGAAAGCCGTTCCAATGCGGCA
>DASYNQ010000296.1:0-3022 GCA_036008425.1 Methylocella sp.
ACCGCTAAATCGCTGGGTTTCGATATCGATTATAAGCGTCTGCTTAAGGAATTTCAAAGCCGGGGAAAATTAATCCGGGCATTCTACTATACTGCCTTGGTGGACGATCAGGAATACTCCTCGATCCGGCCGCTCGTCGATTGGCTGGATTACAATGGCTTCGCCGTGGTGACCAAGCCGACAAAGGAGTTCGTGGATTCCCTCGGCCGGCGCAAGGTGAAGGGAAATATGGACATCGAACTGGCGGTGGACGCCATGGAAATGGCCGACCACATCGACCATCTCGTCCTTTTCTCCGGTGATGGCGACTTCCGCTCCCTGGTCGAGGCGGTGCAACGCAAGGGCGTCCGCGTTTCCGTCGTTTCGACGAATGCGACGCAGCCCTCCATGGTGGCCGATGAATTGCGCCGCCAGGCGGACGAATTCATCGACATTACGCATCTCGCCGCGAAAATCGGCCGCGACCCCGTCGACCGGCCCGAACGCTCGCAAAAGCCGCAAGACCGGCGCCCAGCGCCGGTGGGCAATTTCGATCCGGCGCTGGCCGAGGATCGCTCGTAAAATCGTTCCGCGCGAAGTCAAGTGAGGTGAGCGGGCAATCGATCGAGGCGGCGTCCCAGCAACGCCCAATCGCCCGCGAGCCGGACCCGGACTGTTCGTTTTGCCCGCGCCTCGCAACATTTCGCGATTCCCTCAGGGCAGCGCAGCCGGAATGGCACAACGCGCCGGTTCCGGCTTTCGGAGCGCTTGACGCGCGTCTGCTGGTGGTTGGCCTCGCGCCCGGCCTGCGCGGTGCCAACCGCACGGGGCGGCCGTTTACCGGCGATTTCGCCGGCGATCTTCTTTATGAGACGCTGATCGAATTCGGCCTTGCCACGGGCGCTTACGGAGCGTCTATCGACGATGGCCTGCAGCTCGTCTCATCCGTCATCACCAATGCGGTGCGCTGCGTGCCGCCGCAAAACAAGCCGATGCCGTCGGAAATCAAGAGCTGCCGTTCCTTTCTCGCGGCAACGATCGCGGCCCTGCCGGATCTTTGCGCGATCGTCGCCCTCGGCCGGATTGCCCATGAGTCGGTCGTTCGTGCCTTCGGCCTGAAGCCGGCCGCGTTTCCCTTCGCGCATGGCGCCGAACATGTCTTGGTTGCCGGCGAAACGGCCCGACATCGCTTTCAGGCGGGCGCAGCGGCGATTTGGCTTGTCGACAGTTATCATTGCTCCCGCTACAACACCAATACCGGCGTGCTGACGCAAGAAATGTTCCGGGCTGTTTTCGCCAAGGTCCGCGAAAGGCTTTGAGGTTTATATCTCCGCGAAGCTGACAAGCCGAGACTTTGCCAAGCGGCGGCGATTTGTAAAGGCAGCCTTTGAGTGCGCACTCCGAACCTGAGCTCAGCAGCAAGGGGCAAAATCTTGCCCTCGATCACGGCGATCGATTTTCCGGAGGAGCGCCGAGGCCGGCAGCCGCGGCGCGGGATCGCCGCTGTCGCCTGGCCAAAATCACGGTGGCCTCGGTGCTTGCGCATGGATGTCTATTGCTCGCGTTCGTCCTTCTTGACGAGGCCCCGATTCCTTCCAGACCGGCGCGCGGAATTCCCATCGAAGTGGTGACCGAACCCGCTCCGCCAGAGAAAAGACCGGCGGCGCCGGGAGAAGCGACGCAGGCTCCCAGAAACGAACCTCGGCAAATGCTGGAGACGGAGGCAAATCCCAAGCCCGCGAACGAGGCGATGTCCGGTCCAAATCCGGGGGCAAAGCCTGCCGCGGCGCAACCGTCCGCGACGCATGGTCCGGGGGCACGCGCGAAGCCAGCACGCAAAGACATAGTCGATAAAGAGATAGCGCACGAACACCGCCCGGCGGCAAGGCGGGCGGGCGGGCCGCGCGAGAATGGAGGAAGCGAACACCCGCGGCTGGTGCAAACCGGCTTTGCGCTACCCTTCGATTCGGGGCCAGATAGTTTTCGCGCGGTCGCGGTGCCTTTGCCGGCCGCAACCGGCGGAGAAGCGATGAGCTACAGTTTTATCGTCGGCGGGATGCTGGAACGGGTGAAGCATTATCCAGAAACCGCGCGCCAACGTGGGGCCAAGGGGATCGCGATTATCGGGTTTGTTCTCGATGAATCGGGCCGGATCGCGTCGGTTTCCCTGCTGCGGTCGAGCGGCGAGGCTGATCTCGACGCCGAAAGCGTGGCCCTGGTCAACCGTGCCGCTCCGTTCCCGCCGCCGCCCCGCGGCGCGCAAGATTCCTTTGCGATCGAAGTTGCGTTCGGCATGGAAAGTTGAGTTCCGCGTTCTACCGGCACCTCGAAGAGGGAGATTTGAGCCACGGCATGCCAAAATCGGCGGAGCATTTTGAACTAAGGTTGCTCAGCGTGCGATTGTTCACGTAACGTTGAGCAACCCAGTCACAAGCCAACGCCGCCGCCTGCTCGGCCCAGATCCGCCGTTCATGCCCGCATTCCCAAAGCGTAAAAAAGCCGTTTGCCGGATTGGCGAGGGCATGGACTCCAATCGGATCATGCTCTGCCAATCAAATCGATGGCATTTCGTGGCCGGTTTGTTAAGCTCGTCATGGGGTTTGCCTGCGCGCTTAGCCGCTGCCGTCAGGACGCTCCGCGGAGCGCGGCTGCCGCAACACGGAAATGGCAAGACCTCGAAGCAAGACCTCGAAGCAGGAGATGGACATGGGCCTTTTGCGTTTTGTCAAATCGGCTGGCGCGAAAATTTTTGGCGTGACCGAGACCGCCGCCGCTCCGCCTGACCACTGGGAGCAAGAGGCCGGAAAACACGGTCTCGATGTGACGCAAGTCGAGGTCAAGCCCGCGGGCAAAGTCGTCCTCTCGGGTAGCGGTGCCGCGACGGAAGAAGCCGAGAAGATCAAGCCGGACACCATGCGCGGTGAGCCGGGTACCGGGACGAGCAAGCTGGCGCGGGCCTTTCCCTGGGTGACGGGATTGGTCGGGCTGTTGGTCGCGGTGGCGGCAGCGATGCATACGGTGCTCTCCATCCGGAAAGCCTACC
>DASYNQ010000297.1:0-2625 GCA_036008425.1 Methylocella sp.
CGCCTTCGCCTGTCCCAGTCCAGGGATGCACCTCCCACCCCGGTCGTAATGCCGGGAGACATGATGCCCAAGCCGCCCGAGAGCGGACTGCAAATCCGCCCGCGGGCACCGCACCCGCTCCACCTCACGGCTTGCCTCCGGTAGGCGTCCTCGGTGAGCGAGATTTTTTAGTGCGTATCCGAAAAAGAGACCGCTGTCAAGTTTTGTCTCTTTGGCGTTGACTAAATAAGATCAAAAGGGTAATACCCGGTTGCGCCACAAGCCTAAAATCATTTTATATCAGTGGTTCGTCGAGGTATTGAGCTGGACTTTCTTGAAACGCTTGACTTGGCCGATGGTTGCCGAGTAAGTCGCTATATATGCGACGACTCTCCCGTTGAAGTCACAACTGCGAAGGTCTTGGCGGGAAGAGAAGAAATGTCTTATCGCTGGATCGAGTTTGTTCATGGCCCTGGTCGTGAAGAATTATGGGATGAAGTTCTGTCAAAGGTATTTCGGGCAATGTGGGCAGCGCGGTCTCAATCGCGGCACGAATAGCTGACGCCTCTTTCATTGCGCTAATAATTTTGGCGCGGTCCTTTCGTAAGTCGGTTATAGAAACGGTCTTAAAGCCGTATTTTAGTGTGCCTCTCGCCAGCATTTCCATCTGTTTCATTTCCGCCGGCGCTTGAGACGTAAACCATTGGTCGTGGATAAGGCGATTCCTAATCTCGGAGGGACCGCGGACGCGCTCAGAAAACTTGTTGACACGCGCTTGTAGCTCGGCGGGCGCCTTACGTAGAACGAGAAGGGAGACCAACGCTTTCAATCTCCCGTCAAGTGTATAGATTTGTGATGTAATACAGGCACCTATTGCTGGGTATACGGCTGCTAAATGCCATATCGACATGCTGATGTAGTATTCGAGGCAAGACCAGCACGCCGTAATCTCCGCGATCTGTTTGTCAAATTCAGACGCGAACTTAAACCCTTCTAAATCATCCGCATCTTCGGGATGGTCAGTCATGGATAAGGCCCCTCGCGAGCGATACAGCAAAGAAGAAACGCAACGCCGCTTTGAAGCCGCGCTTCGCGGCGCCCGGATAGTCGGCCACAAGCCGCAATCCGAAATGAAACTTGGCAAGCCTAGAGGCAAAAAGTCCGCGAGTCTCACAAGAAAAAAACTGCAAATTCACGGCGGAGGACAGCCATGATTGCTACCGTTTTCCCGCCGGTTCCACAATACGTCGGGGGAGCAATCGGAGCCGCCATTTGTATGATTGCGGCCGGATATTGCATTTCTAGATCGAGATGGGTTTTGCTTTTGGCGATGGGTGTGGGTTTTATCGTGGGGCAGCTCGTTGTGGGCCACATACTGATTTTAATGGGCTCCTATCACCCGATCGTCGTGTCTGATTGTAGATAGGCGATCCCCACAAGAAGGCGCGCTAGCGATGCGTTATAACGGAGGAGTCAGACGGCCAGATTGGCCGGATGACCCCTGTCAGGCCCGCAGCCGTCACAATTATTGAAATAATCGCTATGATCAGCGCGATACTCGCGATCTTGTTAGCTTTATGGGCATCCGTGCTTGCGCGGCGCGCGAGCAAAAGCTGTTCGGCCTTAGAGCGCTCATTGTCGCGCTCAATCCAGGCCCGCACCAACGCCGCGTCTCCGCCCAAATAGACGTTGCTAGCAAGTCTCATCCTGACTTCCTCGCCGCCAAACGCGTCGAGTTTGGCGAAGAATTCCTTATGTGCTTCTTCCGTCATCGAATGAACCTTCAACCTGACCCAATACCTGCATCGATCTCTGGAGGCTGCGCCTTCTCTTTCATGGTTGCACTCTAATCGTGATGCTCGTTTGCGTCACTCGGAGAGCCGCAACGTTGGCACGCAGCGCCCTTTTTGAAACACGATCTGCCCACTTGAATGTGGGCAATTACCCACTATCTTGCCCACTGCAAGGATGGGCCAATTTGTGGTTGACCCTCCCCTCGCCTCTTGGTTCGCTTGAGGCTGGCCAGCCGCGCATAACAACAAGACCCAAAGCAAGCATTGGCGCGGCGCTCGACGGGAAACGTCAGGGACGCGTGCCATGAACGCACAACAGCTGCTTGCGGAAATTTCCGATTATTGCCGCCGCACCGGCTTGGCCGAGTCCACCTTCGGCCGCCGCGCGGTGAATGACGGCAAGCTCGCGGCGCGGCTGCGCAATGGCGGCCGCATCACCACCGACACGCTCGACCGCATTCACGGTTTCATGCAGTCGAACCCGGCCCTGGAGGCGGGCGCGGTGGCGCGCCCGGCGATCATCGAGCGCGCCCACGCGCCGCGTCCGGCGGCAGCGGCGCCGCAACAACCCGCCGCGCCGCAGGCACAAAAACCCGGCGACCCGCAGCGCAATTTCCGCTTCTTCGACAACCGGCAAAAATACCTGCTGTTCGTCAACACCTGCAGCGAGAAGTGGGAGGTGGCGCACCGGGTCTCGGAAGAACTCGTCCATATCCATCCGCGGCCGCCGGCGGTGCGCGTGTTCGACGCCGGCGTCGGCGACGGCTCGGTGCTGGTGCGGGTGATGCGCGCCATGCACGACCGCTTCCCGACCATGCCGTTCTATACCGTCGGCAAGGAGATCAGCCTGGAA
>DASYNQ010000298.1:0-3280 GCA_036008425.1 Methylocella sp.
CCGCCGGACGCGGGTCAGCGCGTTTCCCATCGGCATCGACACCGAAGCTTTCGCCAAGGAAGCCCGTGCCGCCGAAAAAAGCCTCACCGTGAAATGCACACTCGCGAGCCTCGAAGGCCGGGACCTGATCATTGGGGTAGATCGGCTCGACTATTCGAAAGGCTTGAAACAGCGAATCGAAGCGTTTTGCACCTTCCTCGAGCGTTCGCCACGGGCGGAGCGGGCGCGTGTGACAATGTTACAGATCACGCCCAAGTCGCGCTCGGAGGTGCCCGAGTATGCCCGCTTGCAGCGCGAATTGGCGGAAGAAGTCGGCCGCGTCAATGGCAAACTCGGCGATGTCGATTGGACTCCGCTGCGCTATATCAACAAGACGATGAGCCGCTCGGCTTTGGCCGGGCTTTATCGTATCGCGCGGATCGGCCTCGTGACACCCTTGCGCGACGGCATGAATCTCGTCGCGAAGGAATATGTCGCGGCGCAAGCACCGGATAATCCTGGCGTTCTCGTCTTGTCGCAATTTGCCGGCGCGGCCCATGAACTAAAAGGCGCGTTGATCGTCAATCCCTACGATATCGAAGCGACCGCCGCCGCCATCGCGCGCGCCTACGCCATGCCGCTCGAAGAACGCAAGGACCGCTGGAACGCCATGATGACGGTGCTTCGCGCGAACAGCATCCACGATTGGACAGCCCGCTTCCTTCAGGCTCTGGGCAATGAACACGAAGGCGGGGAGATCGACAGCCCGCTGACGGGAGGTGGTCGTCTGCCGGCCGGTGCCGGCCTAAGCCGGACCGCGCCAAACCGCGCCCGCTTGGACGGCCTAGCGGGGCTCTGTGATCTTGCCGGAGCGGCTGTCCCCGGCGCGTATTTTTTAACCAAACCCTAGCTGGCGGCGGCTGCAACAAGAAAGTGCATCAACCACTTAACGTTAATAAGCAGAGACTCGCATTGATCGCGGCACGGGGGCTTTTCCTATCCGGTCTGGCAAATCCGATTTTCAATAAAAGGGATGCGGGGGGCGCCCATTTTGAGGCGATGCGCTGGCCGGAAAGCAAACCCGTCAGCGCGTTTTGCGGCACCATCGATCAGGCGAGCCCCGTACCATGGCGACGGCGAGAGGCCTTGACGGGCGAGGATCCAAAACGTGGTTTGGCCCGCGGCGGAAAACTAGGCGTGGCGGTCAGGCGATGGCCCCTGGCGCCAAGGCTTCTATTCACCGCCGCGCTTTTCAGCTTTTGCGGTGCCGGTCACGCCGCCGATTTGGCTTCGCGCACGGCGCCTCCTGCCACCGGGGGAGATCTGGCAAGCGTTGGCATCGCCTGCTCGATTGGCGCGCCGGTCTGGGCGCCGCCGGTGGCAACGGCCGAAGATTTGCCCTGGGCTTCCGTCTGGCTTGGGCATTTTTCCGGCGGCCGCCACTTTGAAGATGACAATGGGCAAACCTTCGTCGATTGGCGGGATGACAAACTTTGTTTTCCCTCGCGCCAAAAGTGTCTAGCCTGGATCGCCGGACTGCGCCGCGCCTATCGTCGTCCCGAGGGCTTTTGGACCTGCTTGCTGCTGCGCTGAATGACGCGGATGGGTTTGGCACCTGCGCACTCTATATTCGAGCGCGCCGGGTTTGGAGAGCCGCAATGTTCGATGCCCTGAAAAGTTTTATCGCCGAGGTCGCCGGCGCGGAGGCGCCCGCCCGGAGTTTTGGCGAGGAAGATTATCGTCTTGCGGCGGTGGCGTTGCTGATTCATGTCGCCAATGTCGACGGCCAGACGGACCTCGCCGAGCGGCGCCGACTGAAGACGATCATCGAGGAGCGGTTCGGTCTCGACGCGAAAGCAGCCTCGGAATTAATCACGATGGGCGAGCAAAGCGACCGCGAGGCCGTCGATTTCTACCATTTCACCAGCGTCCTGAAACGCGCGCTCGACGGCGATGGACGCCAGAAAATCGTGGAGATGCTGTGGGACATCGCATTTGCCGATGGGCTGGTCGATGAATTCGAGGAAAACACGATCTGGCGCATCGCCGAACTTCTAGGCGTTTCGACGCGCGACAGGGTCTTGCTGCGCCAGCGGGCCGCCGGACAAATGCCACGGGACGCCCCATTCGAAGGCCCCTGGGCGGTGCCGTCCGCGAAAGGGAAAGCATGAGCGAGACGGGTCTAACGCAAGACGGCCGCGAGACGCGCCGCGTCACCCTGATTACCGGCGCCTCCGGCGGGATCGGCGCCGATCTTGCCCGCGTCTTCGCAAGACATGGTCACGATCTCGCGCTCGTCGCGCGCAGTCGCGCCAAGCTCGAAGCGCTCGCCGATGAAATCGCGGCGTCCGGCAGGCCGAGACCCTTGGTGCTGGTGTTCGATTTGATCGAACAAGGCGCGGCAACCCAAATCGCCGCCGCGCTCGAAGCCGCTGCCGCCGCCCCGGACATTCTCGTGAACAACGCCGGTTTCGGCCTGGCCGGTCCCGTTGCCGGGCTCGACCCGGCCGAACAGCTCGCGATCGTCGATCTCAATGTCAGAACGCTCGTGGAAATGACTCTGCGATTCCTGCCCAGTATTCGCTCGGCCCGAGGCAGGATTTTGAACGTAGCATCAATCGCGGCCTATCTTCCGGGCGGCCCGGGCATGGCCGCCTACGCCTCCAAGTCCTTTGTGCTCTCGTTCTCGGTGGCCCTCTCGCAGGAACTGCATTCGCAGGGTGTCACGGTCTCGGCGCTGTGTCCCGGCTACACCAAGACGGATTTCCAGGCCCGCGCGGGTATCGGTGCAAATATGGACCTGGGCCGTCTTCCGGCTTCCACCGCCATGGAGGTCGCCGAGGCGGGCTATGCCGGACTGATCGTCGGACGCCGCGAGATCGTGCCTGGATCGCTGAACAAACTCGGCATTGGGCTCTTGCCATTTTTGCCAAAATCCATAACTTTAGCAGTTATTTCGCGGTTGCAGCAAAATCGGGCTCTCAACCGCTAAAGCCAAGGTCCGGTTTGGTTTTTTTAAATTGCGAACGATGCCTAAAGGGATCAAATCTTGCGGCAGGGTTCTGATCGTCCTGCATCAAAAACATTCGACTCCGGGGCGGCTCGGACGGCTCTTGCGCGCGCAAGGATTTGAACTCGATTGCAGGCGTCCCTGCTTCGACGATCCGCTGCCGGAAACGCTAAGAAATTACGCCGGCGCGATCGTTTTCGGCGGTCCGATGAGCGTCAATGACGAAGACACGTGGGTACGCCGCGAAATAGACTGGATCGGGGTTCCGCTTAAGGAAGACACACCTTTCCT
>DASYNQ010000299.1:0-6670 GCA_036008425.1 Methylocella sp.
AAAGCCGATCCCAGGGGCGACATTGCATGCGAGCACGCCGGACTGTACTTGTGTGGCGCTTGGCGCGGTCGCGGTCAAACCAACAAGCGCGGCGCCGAGGAGTGCCGCGCGCGCCGGCGGAAAAAACGAACAATTCATGAAGATTACTCCTTGATGAGAGAAGTTAATCCCTGCCAGAAGCCGCGGCGCGGCTTCTGAAAAGGGATACTGGCTTATACCCCCGGCGGTCAGCCTCGGAACAGCTAAATCTTGGACGTTTGGAAGCATGACTTTTCTGTTTCGCCAGTTTTCATCCTTTGTCGTGATTGGCGTCATCGCCACTGGCGTCCATTATGCGCTTTTGATCGGGCTGGTCGAGATAGCGGGGATTTCGGCGGTGGCGGCCGCGTTGGTCGGCTATGGGGCGGGCGGCACGGTTTCCTACGGCCTGAACCGCCGCCATACCTTTCGAACGAAGCTGCCGCACGAGGCGGCAGTGTCCCGCTTCACGCTTGTGGCCGCCGTGGGCTTCGGGCTCACCTATATTTTTATGTCTCTTTTCGTCCGTGCCGCGGGCATTCCTTATTTGCCGGCACAGGTGGCGACAACCGGTATCGTCATGTTCTGGAGCTTCGTCGCTCACCGGTTATGGACTTTCCCAGCCGACCGGGACGCAAAGGGATTGGCGACCGCCGCCGAAAGACCCTCAAGGCCACCGCGCGAGGGGCGGTAGCGACGACAAAATCGCCTCGACATTGCCGCCGGTTTTCAAGCCGAAAATCGTCCCGCGATCGTAGATCAAGTTGAATTCGGCGTAACGGCCGCGCCGGGTCAGTTGCTCCTCGCGGTCGGCCGTGGTCCAGGAGAGCGCGAAATTGCGGCGCACGAGTTCGGGATAGACGGCAAGAAGACCCGCGCCAACGGCCCGGGTGAAAGCGAAGTTTTCAGCGAACGCGGTTTCGTCGCCGCTTGGGCAATCGAGATAATCGTAAAAAATCCCCCCCGTCCCGCGCGGCTCGTTGCGGTGCTTCAGATAAAAATAATCGTCGCACCATCGCTTGAATTTCGCATGATCCGCAACTTTGCCGTGGCTGTCGCAGGTGGCCTTCATGGCGGCATGGAAGTCGCGCGTGTCCGGATCGGTTTCGACGCGCCTTCGGTCGAGCAAGGGAGTGAGATCGGCGCCGCCGCCGAACCACGCCTTGGCGGTCTCGACGAAACGCGTATTCATATGGACGATTGGAACGTTCGGGTTCCAAGGATGCGCGATCAGCGAAACACCGGAGGCCCAGAATGCCCGATCGGTTCCGGCGCCAGGTATTTGCGCCGCGAATTCGGGCGGAAAAGTTCCGAAGACCGTCGACGTGTGAACCGCCAGCTTCTCGAATACCCGGCCCGTGAGGATCGCCATGCGGCCGCCGCCGCCATTGCCGCCGGCGTGATCGGTCCGTGCCCAGGGTTTGGTCAGGAAACGTCCTGGTGCCATGCCCGGCTCGGCGAAAGGTCCCTCCGCCTCACTCTCCAGAAGTTCGAAGGCCGCGATGACTTCATCCCGTAGCCTTTCGAACCAAGCCCGGGTCTCGCTTTTGCGATGATCAGTTGCATCGGTTTTTGTCATTCGATTGGGTCTTCGATGGTCATGAAATGCCGCAAGTTAAGCACAGCGCGGCACGCTCCTCGGATGATCCTTGCTTTATCGGGCACGATGACGGCGATTCCGCGCGGTCAAGACCTCATGGTGGAGCCTTCTGCCCTTTGTCGAACGTCGCGCTCAAAGTCTTAACAAGCACCGTCTTGACGTTGTAGCCGTCGTCGGTGAGCGTCATGTCGTAGCAGGTGCGCGGATAACCATTCTCCATGCTCTTTCCTTGCGTCTTCATCTGGTCCAACTTGGCCCGCACCGCTTCCAGCGTGGCGGGGTTGACCTCGATCTTCGTCAGGCCCTTATCGCGCAATCCATAATCGAGAGCGACGTCGTTGCGCATTTCGGTTGAGGGATTCTCGAACTCGCAAAGGTTTTTGAGCTGGCCGGCATACATCAAACGAATGAATTCCTTTCCGTCGAGACCTTGAATCAGGGCCAGGACGCGGCGCTTCTCGGCGCCCGTCAAGTTTTCTACGTGGAAGAGCGCCCGTTTAGCATCTGCGGCGGAGAGCGCGCGGTCAACTCCGGCTGCGTCCAGATCGACCTCGATGCCAAAACCTTTGATCGCGCTCACCGACGCTGCTCTTTCGAGAAATTTCTCCAATGCAAGGTGCAGACCGCGGAAATTCAGCAGGATGATGGCAAGTACAACAAGGCTGAAAGCGATTTGCAGAGCGGCTTTAATGTAATCCAAGGCTTTTGACATCGCACCCTCCCTCAATTATTGAAACAGGATAACAGTTTTGGCGCCATTTTTCGCTTGCCGCTCGGCCAGGGCGAAGACGTCACTTCAAGATGGAACGTCAACGGCTTCCGCTGAGCTGCCGCGTGGCTTCTCCCGCCACCATTGCCGCGGCGACGGCGACATTCAGCGGCCGCATCGCCGGCTTCAAGGGAATGACGAGACATCCACCGGCGGCGGCATGAACTTAGGCCGGTACACCGGCGGACTCGCGGCCGAAAAGCAAGATATCCCCGGGCAAATAGCTGAAAGCCGTGAAGGCCAGGCGTGCCTTGGGGTCGTCAGCAGGACGAGGTCGCCGGCCAGTGTGACGCGGCGCCAGTCCTCGAAGGCGGCACATTTGGGATACCGGGGCGATCTCAACATGGGCAAGGTAATCCGTGCCGGCCCGGCGGAAATGTTTGTCGCTCGTCAAAAAGCCCGCGGGTTCGATAATCGCGGCGGCGAGCCCAAGACAGGCGCACATCCGCAATATCGTGCCCGTGTTTTGCGGGATGTCTGGCGGATAGAGCGCCACCGTCAAAGGCGCGAACCGGTCGGGCTGCATTTTCGCGGTCACGCTTTTTCAGGGTAACAGGAAACGCCAATGGAACGGTCACAATCTCGTGGCTTGACGCGCAAGCATCGTATCTCGCATGGAACGGGCGGGCGAAGGCGTTGCGGCATGGCTATTGCTTCCGTGACGGCGCTCGATTATTCGATAGTCGAGACGATACGCCGGAGTTCGAGGGCATCATGGCAGCAAACACCATAGCAGACGACCCGAACCGAAGGGACTTTCTGTTCGTCGCGACCGGCGCGATTGGCGCGGTTGGGGCCGGGTTCGCGGCTTGGCCGCTGATCGACCAGATGAGTCCCGACGCGACGACACTAGCCGCCGCTTCGGCGGAAGTCGACATCGCCAATATCGCGGAAGGCCAGGCCGTAACCGTGAAATGGCGCGGCAAGCCTATTTTCATCAGCCATCGCACCCCTAAAGAGATCGAACTTGCACGCGCCGTGCCGTTGAGCGAGCTGCGCGATCCGGCGACCGATGAGTCGCGGGTGCAAAAGCCGGAATGGCTCATCCTCATCGGCATTTGCACCCATCTCGGCTGCGTGCCACTCAAGAACGACGGCCCCTACGAGGGCGGTTACTTTTGCCCTTGTCACGGCTCGGTCTACGATGCGTCCGGCCGCATCCGGTATGGTCCAGCGCCGTACAATCTTGCCTTGCCGCCGTATAAGTTCGCGAGCGACACGAAGGTCACGATAGGGTAAGAGCCGCGGCATGCGAAGGCTTGCATGCCGGCCGGTGCTTTCGAAGATCCCCGATAGACGTCATCGAGAGAACACCTGACCATGAGCGGAGAGTCGATCTACGTACCGAAGAGCCGCGTGGCAAAGTGGCTCGAAAGCCGTCTCCCGGTCGGCGGCCTTATTCACTCCTCCTTCGTGGTTTTCCCCAACCCGCGCAACCTCAACTATTGGTGGACCTTCGGCGGCATCCTGTCGTTCATGCTGGTGGCCCAGATCGTCACCGGCGTGGTCCTTGTCATGCATTACACGCCGCAGTCCGGCCTCGCGTTCTCGTCGATCGAGCATATCATGCGCGACGTGAACTACGGCTGGCTTCTCCGCTACGCACATGCGAACGGCGCCTCGATGTTCTTCCTCGCGCTTTACATCCACATGTTCAGGGGCATGTATTACGGCTCCTGCAAGGCGCCGCGGGAAGTCTTGTGGCTGCTCGGAGTAATCATCTTTCTCCTGGCGATCCTGACGGCCTTCACGGGCTATGTCCTGCCGTGGGGGCAGATGAGTTTTTGGGGCGCGACGGTCATCACCAGCCTTTTCTCGGCAATTCCGTTGGTTGGCGATTCAATTACGACTTGGCTCTGGGGCGGATACGCGGTCGATAACGCGACCCTCAATCGTTTCTTCTCGCTTCACTATCTGCTGCCCTTCATGATCGCGGGCGTCGTCGTCTTGCATATTTGGGCGCTGCATGTTCATGGATCGAACAATCCGGCCGGCATCGAAAAGAAGACCGCCAAGGACACCTTGCCTTTCCATCCCTATTTCACCGTGAAGGACGGTTTCGCGCTCGTCTGCTTCCTTGTGCTTTTCGCCTGGTTTTTGTTTTACGTGCCGAATTATCTTTACAATGCCGACAATTACATCGAGGCCAACCCGTTGCTGACTCCGGTTCATATCGTGCCGGAATGGTATTATCTGCCCTTTTACGCGATTTTGCGGTCGATCCCTTCCAAACTTGGCGGAACCGCCGCGATGTTCGCCTCGGTGCTCATTATCGCGTTTCTGCCGTGGCTCGACACCTCGAAGGTCAAGTCGGCGGCTTACCGGCCTCTTTTCAGGGTTTTCTTTTGGCTCTTTGTCGCCTGCGCGGTGCTCCTCGGCTATATGGGATCGCAGCCGCCGGAAGGAGGCTATGTGATCGCCGCCCGCTTCCTGACCGTCTATTATTTTCTCTACTTCCTGGTGATCCTGCCGTTGCTTGGACGGTTCGAGAAGCCGAGGCCCCTGCCCCCCTCCATTTGCGACGCGGTGTTGGGCAAGCCTGGTCAAGCCGCGGCGGCGGACGCCAATTCAATGGAAGCGCGCGCACCGGGGCGATGACCACTTGGCCACATGGAAAACAGCGATGAGGCACGGGATCGGCCGCGGTATTGGATTCGCTTTCGGCGCGTTTCTGGCGGCGAGTTTAGCCGCGAGCGCCGCCAAGGTGCTCGCGGCCGATGAGGCTCAACCGGGGCCTGTTGAAAAGCAGGCGCAGCCCAATCCGCCGCGTCAGGAATGGAGCTTTTATGGCCCCTTCGGCCGCTATGATCAGGCGCAGCTTCAGCGGGGGTTTCAGGTCTATCGCGAGGTTTGTTCCAATTGTCATTCCCTCGAATTGGTCGCTTTCCGCAATTTGGCGGATCCCGGCGGCCCCGGCTTTTCGAAAGCGCAAGTCAAGGCGCTCGCCGCGACATACAAGATCAAGGACGGCCCAAACGATGTCGGCGACATGTTCGAACGGGCCGGCCGGCCATCGGATTACTTCCCGTGGAATTTTGCCAATGAACAAGCTGCGCGGGCGGCGCTCGGCGCGGCGCCCCCCGATATGTCGTTGCTCGCCAAGGCCCGCACGTACGAGCGCGGTTTTCCACTCTTTCTGATCGATCCCATCATCCAGTACCAAGAGCAAGGCGCCGATTACATCGATGCGCTCTTGAACGGCTACACGAACGACAACGACCCGAACTGGAACGAATATTTTCCGGGCCACAAGATCGCCATGCCCAAGCCTCTCAGCGACGGCGTTGTCGATTATGCGGACGGCTCGCCCAAGACGGTTCAGCAATACGCCAAGGATGTTGCTGCCTTCCTGATGTGGGCCGCCGAGCCGAAACTCGAGGAACGCAAGCGCCTCGGCTTTAGCGTGCTGATCTTCCTTATCGTCTATGCCGGGCTTCTCCTTCTCGTGAAAAAGAAGATTTGGTCGCGCGCCAAGGCGAAGGCCGGACACGATATGCCGTAGGGTTCGCCGCGCACCAACCTTGGGTTGGTTGAATCGTGCCGGATTACAGTTGGCTGCGAAGCTTTTGTCCCGCCCGCAGCAATAAAAATCGTAAGGTTAGCCGTCAAGCCCGGTTAAAGAGACAAAGGAGACCTATTTGACTCACAGCTTCATACTAGGGTTCTCTGGACGCATCGTTGGCAGACGGCTTCCATCGCTTCCACTTTATTGCACTGATGGTGGCAGCAATGGTGGTTATCGGTCTACACTTATCGCGCTGTTGAAAAGCCAATTATGGGTGCGCTCAAACGACTTACGGCTGGACGTCGTAATCAGGGTCATGAAATAATTATAAAACAAATTTAGAGGGGATGATAACAGCACGTTAGATAAATTGTCAGAACCTCGGATTCGGCATATTTGAGGAACGATTTTCAAGTTTGGCTGAAGGACAGCCCTTAAGTAATGATTTTTATAAATCGGAAGAGCGGTCCCGCGGCCGGGATCACTCCGCCGCCGCGGCCGCCACCAGCGAGGCCGGATCGTAATTCAGCACCGGCGCGAGCCAGCGCTCGACTTCCGCCACGCTCATCGCCTTGCGCCGCGCATAATCCTCGACCTGATCGCGTTCGATTTTCGCGACCCCAAAATAATGCGCGTCTGGATGCGCGAGATAGAGGCCGGACACCGAAGCGCCGGGCCACATCGCGAAACTCTCGGTCAGCGTCACGCCAATCCTCCGCTCCGGTTCGAGCAGGCGGAATAAGGTCGCTTTTTCCGTGTGATCGGGCTGTGCCGGATA
>DASYNQ010000300.1:0-2415 GCA_036008425.1 Methylocella sp.
CGCTGATCTCACCGCAACAGGCGCCCGGCTGCGCAATCCTGACCAGCTCCGCCGCTCGCCTGTTGCTCACACCGCGCCGCAAGGCGCATCAACTGCCGAGGCTCTAACCGTCGCTGGATGAAAGTTCAGTTGCAGGTCAGCGATCGTAGAAGGTCAGAATCAGATCCGGAGTGAGAATCCCGGCCTGTCACACCGGGGGTCGCGGCCCCTTGCCGTTGGCGTCAGTGAGACAACCAACGGATCACCAATGAATGACGCGAATTAAACACGAACATCCATTGGTGAACGATAGCGTAAGTAGGTGAAAGCATTCAATATACTCCAGAAAGCAACGCGCTCATAACGGTCTGGTTGCAGGTTCGAATCCTGCCCGGCCCACCATCGTGCTTCGCGCTGTGCGCTTCATAGGATTTGCGTCCGCCTAAACCGCGAAGCAGGATGCCCTTCGAAGCCTCGGCGGAGGAGGTCTGCCCAAGGGCGCTCTGTCTATTTGCTGCAAAGCGAATCGGTTATCGGCCAACGCTACGTCGGCGTCACTCCGACCTGTCGCAAACACGGTGATTTTATTCATGACCATTCTCCAGCCACCGCTTGCTAAGTTCGCTGTCACGATCAGAGCGACGGACGGCAGCGCATCCGCGGGCTCTCCACATGTCGCGCGATTTCGCCCGAAGACGGGGAGCCAGTTTTCGCAATGATGTCGAGGCTGACCATCGACCGGCTCGGAGCGCGCGGGGAAGGCGTCGCGCAAGGACCGGAGGACTTGATCTTTGTCCCCTATGCCTTGGCCGGTGAAACAATCGCCGCCGAAGTCGATGATTCACGTGGCACATTGGTCGAGGTTTTGACCCCAAGCCCGCATCGGATCGCGCCGTTCTGCCGCTATTTTTCGCGTTGCGGCGGCTGCGCGGTGCAAACGCTTGCGGAGGACTCTTATGCGCGATGGAAACGCGATCTTGTCACCAGCGCCCTGTGGCGGGCCGGCCTCACAAACGAGGTTTCGGACCTCGCCGATGCGCATGGCGCCGGGCGCCGGCGCGCGGCGTTTCACGCACGCTACGTGCAGGGCCGGTCAACCACCGGCTTCATGCAGGCGCGCACGCATGACATAGTTGAAATCGACTCCTGCCCGCTGCTCGCCGCTTCGATGGACGGGGCCTTGCCGGCCGCGCGCGCGATTGCGCAGGCCCTGGCCGCCTCCCGCAAGCCGCTGGACATTCTTGTCACCGCGACGGCGTCCGGTCTCGATGTCGATCTCAAAGGCCAGGGGCCGCTCAATGTCGCCCAACGGCAAGGCCTCGTGCGGGTCGCGCTGGAGCACGACCTCGCGCGCCTCTCAAATCATGGCGAGATCGTGATTTCGCGGCGGACGCCGATGCTCGCCATGGGTAAGGCGGCAGTGGCGCCGCCGCCGGGAGTTTTTTTGCAGGCGACCCTGGCCGGGGAAGAAGCCCTCGTGGCAAGGGTTTGCGCGCATGTCGCGGGCGCAAGACGGATCGCCGATCTTTTTTCCGGCATCGGGACCTTCGCGCTCCGGATGGCGGAGTTCGCGACCGTCGATGGGTTCGATCTTGAGGAAGCCGCGCTTTCGGCCTTGGCAAAAGCCGCGCGCGTCAAAGGTTTGCGCCACGTCGCGGTCTCCCCGCGCGACCTTTTCCGGCGCCCGCTCGGCCCGCTGGAGGTCGAACGATATGACGCGGTCGTCTTCGATCCGCCCCGGGCGGGGGCCGAAAAGCAAGCCCTTGTTCTAAGTGCGTCGTCCGTGCCGCTTGTCGTCGCCGTATCCTGCAATGCCCAAACCTTTGCGCGCGATGCCGCGATCCTATGCGCCGGCGGCTATGAAATAGCACGGATCGAGCCGCTCGATCAGTTTCGCCATACGCCACATGTCGAAATCGTCGCGGGCTTCCGGCGCAAACGCAAGGCCCACGAAAGAACCGGCGGTTGCTCGGCTGAAGCTAGAGCGGGATGGCGACGGGCGGCGCCGGCGGGTCGAACCAGCGAAATGCCAAAAGCCCGACGAGAAAGCCGCCGATATGGGCCTCCCAGGCGACCGTCGCATCGGTGACACCGAGCGGCGCCGGGATGGCGCCAAACAGAAAATTGGCGAGGAACCAGAACAAAAGAAAACTGATCGCGCTGCGATTGGACAGAATTTCCTGCAAAGGCAGCGCCGGCCGGCGATAAGCCATGCCCTCGTCCGCGCGTTCCGCGAAGCCAAGCGATTCGCCAAGCGGCGCCCCCGGTTGAAACACGAAACGCACCGCCGCCGCCATGACGCCGGACACCGCCGCCGAGGCACCCACGACCGGCTGCAGATCCGTCATGTGGGTGACGTAGTGCATCGCCGCTCCGGCAATTGCCGCGACCGCGCAAAAAAACAAAAAGCGGGGCGCTCCAAAACGGCGTGCGACG
>DASYNQ010000301.1:0-2909 GCA_036008425.1 Methylocella sp.
TCATGGGCTTTGGCAGACGACGATTCCTTCGCGTTTCCTGGACGAACTGCCGGAAACTCACGTCGAAGTCGTCGAGGCGGCAACGGGTTCGGCCTATGGCGGCTATGCGCAATCGCGTTTTTCCAATATGGACACCTATGGATCGTCCTATGCGACGCCTGGCTGGCAGCGCGCAAAGCAGCGCGGGGGTGAGCCAACCCGGGGCAGTTTCGGGAGTTCTCAAGAGAGCCGGGCGCGCCGCGGTCCGGTGCAGATCGAGGGAGAACTGATCGCGAGTTCGAGCGCGGATTCGGCCTTCGCGAAGGGCGCGCGGGTGTTTCATGCGAAATTCGGCACCGGCACGGTCGCCACCGTGGACGGCAACAAGCTCACCGTCGATTTCGACATGGCCGGTCGCAAAATGGTGTTGGAGAGTTTTGTCCAGGCGGGCTGATACATGACAACAAATTGCCTGGTTCCGTTTGCCTGGATGCGTCCGCTCTTCACATTTTCCCTGTGTCCTGATGGCGATGTCTGTCAGCGAGGGAAGTGTATCGTAGATCACCTTTACATATAAGGGCGGTTGTGATTCGCTTGGCTATCCTGCAAAGGGCGAGCCAGGCGGCTGCGGTTTGAAAACGCCAGCGGGCAGGGATCGTGTTGTGGGCGGTAAGGGGGCTGAAGCAAAAGAGATCGCCGTGATGGCGCCCATTTGGCGGAAGGTCGACAGCGGCGACTCGCCGCCGTAGCTCCGCCAGTTGGTGTTGGTGATGATGCTCACCGCCGTAGTGAATGCTTGAAAGGCCTCATCCCCGAGAAGCCCAACTGGTTGAGCGGCAAATGATCCTGAAACGAAAGGATCGCAAAAATAAACAGCGCCATGACCAGGTTGGTCGCCAGCATATGGAGGGCGCAGCCCTTCCACGTCATCGCCTGGCTTGCGACCTTGCGGTCGATCAGGAAATAGATGGCATTGTCGATAGGATCGAAGAATTTGTCGACCTTGCCTTCCGGCCCATGACAATCTGGGCGATGTAGCGGCCCGCTCTGAGTGATCGTCGACGGCCAGATATTCCAAAGCCATTTCCGGCCTCCTTGCGGCGGCGCGGCACGCTCTGTCCCTTGCGATTGCCGGTCGTGCGATGACCGACCCCTTGTGAGCGGCCGCGCTTCTTGATGTCGATAGGGATCATTGCGCCCGGCGGCTTCTTTTCATCGCCGATGATCTTGATCGTTTGATCGAGGGCGGACAGGCGGCGCAGCCCGTTGGCCTTGGCGATGCGGGCCACCGGCCCAAGGGAAAGCCCGGCCGCGCGGGCGATCTTCCGGAAGGGCTGGCGGGCCCGGCGCAGGGTTTCAATCATGCGCGTCTGTTCGGACGTGACCCGTGTTCGCCGGGTGCGGCCGGGTAGTCCGGTTTTGGCGACCCCCGATGCCTTCGCTTTGGTAACGTCGGAGCCATTTCCCGACGATCGCGGGCGAAACGCCGCGCGCCGACCATGGCACGCGGTGTTTCGCGGGCTTGACGGAATCGCAACCTGCCATTCATCTCTTCGCCGCAAGTTTGGCGAGCGGATCGATTCTGACAAGGATGCGGAGCACCGCCTTCGCGGGCGCGAGCGCAGCTCGCGTCCTTGACAGAATTGAGTCCGCCTCGCCGACAATGCTCGGCCCATGGGATGAATGGCGAAATCTGACATTGACCGATGGATCAAATCTAGGTCTTTAATACCGTCCTAAATCCTGCCCTGTGCCCACGTTCCAGGCATCGCAACACGCGTCGACCATGCGCCACGGTGCGATGCGCAGTTCGCGGGCGAGCGCCACAACCGTTTTCGTCTTGCGGGCGCCGGTCTCGACTCTTGCACGATATCTCGTGAGGGCTTTGAGCGCATTGTTTTTTGCTGTTTTTCAGAAACTCCGCCGTGCATCACACGAGCGCTCTCGCGGCACTCCGCGATCACCCCTGAATGGCGTTCAACAGCGCCAGTGCATCCTCCGAATCCCATTGCGCAGGCCCGGCCATCGTGCCGATTTCGCAACCATCCTTGCCGATGAGAATCGTTGTTGGCAGCCCCAAAACCTTGCCCGCCTGCTTCAACGTTTGAAAAGCCGCCGCCGTGTTGTCGGTATAAAGCTTGAGATTCTTGACCCCGATTTCGTGCAAGAAAGCCTTCGGCCGGTCGAGCCGCGCGGTATCGATATTCACCGCCACCACCGCGAAATCCTTCGAACCGAGCATGCCTTGCAGCCGATCGAGCGCGGGCATTTCCTGCCGGCACGGCACGCACCATGTCGCCCATAGGTTGAGCAGGACCGTGCGCCCCTTGAAATCGGCCAGACTCGCTTTCGCCCCGTCAGCTGTGTCGAAAGCGAGCTCCGGAAGCGGCTTCGGACGTGGCGCAAGGGTCAAGGCGGCGATCTCGCCATGCACCAGCGGTTTTAGCCGCGCCGCCGACTCCGCCGCGCCGGGACAGGCCGGGGTTTCGGCAGCTTCCTTGCCGCCCGGCGCCTTGATCCCGTATAGGACAATACCCAGCGCCAAACAGGCCAAGGCCGCCGCCCCGAACGCGACACCGCGCGGAACCAGCGGCGCGCGCTCCTTTTTGGAATCATTTTGGGTCATGTGGACATTGGTTTTTTGAAGAGCACGAGAAGATGACCAACAAAATGTGGGGCGGCCGGTTCGCGAGCGACCCCGGCGCCATCATGAATGAAATCAATGCCTCGATCGGCTTCGACTTCCGGCTCGCCCTCCACGATATAGCAGGTTCCAAGGCGCATGCCGCCATGCTGGCGCAAACCGGGATATTGGAACGCGCGGACGCGCAAGCGATCAGCAATGGCTTAGACGAAATCACCCGCGAAATCGAGGCTGGATCGTTCAATTTTTCGCGCGCGCTCGAAGATATTCATATGAACATCGAGGC
>DASYNQ010000302.1:0-2717 GCA_036008425.1 Methylocella sp.
CCTGGATGGACGTGATTTTGAACCCCGCACCGCACCCTCAAAAAGGGACGGAGGGCGGGATGGATGAGGATTTAGTGCGATGTCGCGGCGCTGTGAACTGACGGCCAAGGGCCCGCTGGTGGGCCACAAGGTGAGCCACTCCAATATCAAGACCAAGCGCCGGTTCCTGCCGAACCTGTGCAACGTCACCTTCATTTCCGACGCGCTGGGGCGGAACGTCCGGTTGCGGGTTTCGACCAACGCCATCAAATCCGTCGATCACCGCGGCGGTCTCGACGCGTTTTTGATCAAGGCCAAGGCGACCGAATTGTCGCCCCGGGCGCTCGAACTGAAGCGCCAGATCGAGAAGAAGACGGCGGCGGCAGTCCCCGTGGCGAAGGCGAGCTGAAGGCTTTCGTTCAGCCAGCTTCGATGCCGCGGTGTTTTGAATGGCCGGGTCGCGAGACCCGGCTGTTTTTGTTTTGGACGGCGCTGCCTCACTCATCGTCAAGGTCCTTAAGAAATTCACTAAAGTCCGTCGTTTCCGGCACACGTCGGGCAACGAAAAAACCGAAAACTCTTGTCTGCGGAAACCGCGCTTGGAGTACTCGACGCGCGGCAACGAAGTGAGCGCCGGTCGTAATGACATCATCAAACAAAGCAATGGTCGTCGGCGCCGGCTCACAGAGATTCGGATCAATTAGGTAATGAGCGGCAATTTGATCCGGCCCTGGTCGGATATCCGCATCATGAGCGGCTTCCATCGTCTGCTGCTGGATCAGGAGTTCACGTATGTCGAGCGGTTGAGCGGCTGGAACTGCCGGCAACATCCGCTGCATTCGGTCATCATATAGCGGGTCGTTCCTTTGCTTCGACGGCGGGATCGGGACAAGCGTAACACGCGCCAGCCATGTGGCATTGATCGCGCGAGCAAAGGCTTGCCCAATTTCTCGAATTGCTCGTTCCTTATGCTGCCACTCCGGTCGCCCGCGACTATCAACAGATTTCTTGAAATTGAGCACGAGTTGATTAGTCGCGCTGAAGCTGAAGCCTTTGCGGGCGGTATATTCACCAAGGAACAGGCATGTGTCCCCCGCATCTAGGTGATAATGATCCGGCCTCGTCAGGTCGTCGATCTCAGTGAGATGGCGCGGAAAGGTGTCTTGAGACGTCGGCATAATTCCGCACCCGTATTGCGCCTTGCTCCGCAAAGCGATGCGGCCATGTGATGTCCGTATTGTTGAAGCAGCTATCGAGAATAAAAAGCTTGCGTCCTTGCTTTAAAGCATGACGCGCCTGGACAAGCGTTCCCGATGTTTCACCAGCTTCCACAATTATCGTTGCCTCGGTCAGCGCCGACATTGTGATGTTTCTTTCTGGGAAGAATATCCTGTTTTGTTTTGGCCCTTGGCTTTGCCACCGCTTTATCGGCACTTGCGAAATAAGCAGAAATTCGCGAGCGATTCTTTCTTGAAGCTCTCGATTTTCCACGGGATATGCATGGCTGATCGGTGTGCCTAGAACGGCGATCGTCCGGCCGCCCCCTTCAATCGCGGTTTCATGGGCGACGCGATCTATTCCCTTGGCTAGACCGGAGACAATTGTGAAGTCATCTTTTACGAGTTCTTTGACAAGCGTACGCGTGCGCTTTATTCCATCTTCGCTCGGTGTACGGGTTCCAACGACGGCAACGCTGGACGAATTTATGAGATCCCACCAGCCTCGATAGTAGAAGACCGCGATCGGATAGTCCGCATCCCGCAACTTATCCGGGTATTCGCCGGCTCCGAGAACTCGAACGCCGAAGCGTTCCACGTTGGCCTTGGCCATCACATCGCGGACCGCCTCGCGATATTTCTCAACGCGCTTCGGCTCCACAAGATCTGATGGGACAGTATCGGGACGTTTGCTGAGCTTTTCCGAAATAGTCTTGAAGGTCGCTCCGTCTTCGTCCCAAAGCGCTTCATATGCGCCCATCTCTCTTTGAGGCGAAATGCCGAGGCTGCCATTTGCCGGCGAACCGAGGTCGAGTTCCATCATCTTTCCTATGTTCGAAGCTAAGATTTCCTAGCATATGAACAAATCAAGAACAAATCACTTATACGCATTCTATCTCACAGTCGAGTGCGCGTGTCGCGCAAGCAAGTTGATCGTACATGGCAAAACGGCCCTTGGGCCCCAAAAGACCGCCGGCCGCGAGCTCAATAGCCGCGCGGCATCGCTGTGATCGTTCCACAAGCACGGGACGGCGGGTCGAAATCCGCCGCCCCGGCGTTATCGGCGCGTCAGGCTGCGCGGACGATATCCGTGTCGAGGTGCTTCAGTCGCGGCATCACTTCCTGCTTCAAGAGCTTGATGGAATGGTGCCAGGCCTCGGGCTTGTGCTTGTAGTCGAAGCCGAACACCAGGAGCGTGCCGAAGCCACCGACCTCGCGATAGATGGTCTCGATCCTTTCGGCCACCGTCGAGGGCGAGCCGACGATCCAGTTGCGGCGGGCGCAATAGTCGACCGTGACGTCGCTGTCCGGCACCTCCGGGGAGTGTTTGAGATAATCCTTGAAGCCGAAATTACCGAGCAGCGGCAGGAAGTACTCGCTCTGCATGCGGCCCATCATGTCGCCGGCCGAAAGCTTCCAGGCCTCCTCATCGGTATCGGCCACGAACACCTCGCGCACCAGCCGCCAATCCTGCCGGTTCGGCTTGCGTCCGGTCTTGGCCGCGCCCACCTCGACCGCGTC
>DASYNQ010000303.1:0-2852 GCA_036008425.1 Methylocella sp.
CGAAGGAATTGGTGTATCCCGCCAAGGACGAGTTGAAATTGGCCGAAATGAAACGGCGAAAGCTGCAACTCAAAGATGAAATCGCCAAATTGCAGTGCGAGCGCCCTGTCCCTAGCATGCATTGAATTTCGCGGTCGCCTGACCCGCGGGCGGTGTATCCGGCTTGCGATAAGGAGCTGCCGTCCGCTCGCCCCCTCGTGGCGCTCATTTTCGAGCCTATTCGGGCTACCGCAGGCGGCAAACCGCAACTCTCCGCGCGCCGAGCGGCGTCGCTTGGCGACATGGACGGGTCCGGATGGCGTTTGGCGTGCAACTCCGACATAGGCTAGGATCGCGCTGTTTGGAAGCACCCGTAGCTCAGTTGGATAGAGCGCTGCCCTCCGAAGGCAGAGGCCAGGGGTTCGAATCCCTTCGGGTGCGCCAGATCGCTATCTTGGATTGTTTACGGAAATCCACCGGACGTACCGGGATCGGGGCGCAGAATTTTTCGGGCATGTGGGCGAACGAGGAGTTTATTCGCAACGGCGCACTCGATGCCGCTGCTTGACGAAACTTTCGTCCGATGACGCGGCCATGACGACACCTCCGCCCTCCATCTTCGACCGCCGCCTGGTAAGGAGGAGGCTTGCCCGCGCGGCTGCTGCCGGAGCCGAGGATTTTCTCCTTGTCCATGCCAGCGAAGATCTTTGCGAGCGTCTTTCCTCAATCAAGCGGAAATTTTCCGCCGTCCTAGACGCCGGCACACCTTCGCCTTGGCTTGCCGCGCGGCTCGCAAACCGGCTTCGGCCACGCCTTCTGGTTCGCATGGCGCCGTTGGCGGAAGCGGCCGGCGATGGCTCGCTCCTGCGCCTATTGGGCGATGAGGAAAGCTTGCCGCTGGCGCCTGAATCCTTCGATTTGGCCGTATCGGCGCTCTGCCTGCAAAATCTCAACGATCTTCCCGGAGCGCTCGTTCAGCTTCGCCGCGTTTTAAAGCCAGATGGGCTTTTTCTCGGTTGCCTCCTTGGCGGCCAAAGTCTGCACGAGCTGCGTACCGCCCTGGCCGTGGCCGAGACGGAGATTTACGGCGGAATCAGCCCGCGCGTCGCGCCTTTCGCGGATGTGCGCGACATGGGCGGCCTTCTGCAAAGAGCCGGGTTCGCCTTGCCGGTTGCCGACAGCGAACCCCTCACCGTGCGGTACGCGACCATGTTTGAGCTAATGGCGGATTTGCGCGCTATGGGTGCGACCAATGCGCTTGCGGCGCGGTTGCGCAAACCCTCGACGAGGGGCCTTTTCTTGCGCGCCGCAAACAGCTATGCGGAGCGATTCGCCGAACCGGGCGGACGCGTGCGCGCGACTTTCGAGATGATCTTTCTTTCCGGCTGGGCGCCGCACGAGAGCCAGCAAAAGCCGTTGCCGCCGGGCTCGGCCAAGATGCGGCTTGCGGACGCGCTCGGGAGCAAACCGGCTCCCGGAAGCTAGCCACAATCTTGCGGTTACGGGGCGAGTTGCCAGGTGACTCGGACTTCGGTTCGCAGAACTTCGCTGCCGGGCTCGACGGGAACGGCGGCGGCTTCGCTCTCGGGGGCGCCTAGCATTTTCGGCGACATCCCGGCGGGGGCCGGGTAGGGTGCTTGCGTGGTGATTTCTAGGACCCGCCCCAGCTTAAGACCAAGCCCGCCGACGTAGCTATTGGCCTTGCGCAGGGCGTCGCGAACGGCATCGCCGCGCAAGGCATCGTATTTCGCTTCTTTTTGGGTATAATCGAATGCGATGCCCTCAAACCTGTTGGCGCCCTTATCTATCAATTGCCCCGCCAGGACACCGGCCTTCGCAATGTCCCTGATTCGCACGCTCAACGAATTATGGGCGGCGTAGCCGCGCAACGTCCGTTTGGTGACATAGCCGTTGGCGTCGCGGATCTCGTCGTAATCCGGCGAGATGGTGACCGATAGTGTCTTGATATCTTTTGCTTCGATGCCAACCGCCTTGATCTCGCCGACGATGGCCTGCGCGGCGAGGGCGTTGTCGCGCGCGGCGTCGGCGGCCTTTGGCCGTTCGTTGTCAACGCCGAGCGAGATTATCGCGGTATCGGGGACGACTTCCGTGCTCGCGACGCCGTTCGTCGTGATGGTAGGCACTTGTTGGGCATGCGCTATATTCAGTGGCGCTCCAATGGCGAGTGGAAGCGCGGCGATGAAAGCGAGGTGGGCAAGCGGAAAAGGAAAGCGGAAGGTTGACATGAGAAATCTTTCGGCGGGAGGAAGGCTGGGCGTCGAGCGGGCGCCAAGGGCTAAAGCGTCCTATCCTGTGGGTGCTTTTTCAACGGCGGCAAACAATTTTCATGACAGCGGATACTGATACTTACCCGAGGAATCCTGGAGAAATCCAGGGCGCCATGCTAAAAGCGCACCCCAATCATGTCCCTGCTCGCCGAACCTCTTGAACAGCTTGATGATCAGGCCCATCGCGGCCGGGCTTCGCTTGCCGGCGCCACCCGGCGCGAGCTTGCCGCGGCGCTTGCCGGGGCAGGTGTGCCGGAGCGCGAGATCCGCATGCGCGTGGCGCAGCTCTGGCATTGGATTTACCACGCTGGCGCAACGTCTTTCGATGCGATGGGCAATGTCGGCAAAGTTCTGCGCGCCGCCTTAGCCGAGCGGTTTACCGTTGGCCGCCCCAAGATCGTCGCCGAACAAATTTCCCGCGACGGCACAAGGAAATGGCTCGTTAGGTTTGACCCGAAGGACGCGCGCGACAAGGGCGCCGAGGTCGAATGCGTCTATATCCCCGAGAGCGATCGCGGCACGCTTTGCGTTTCGAGCCAGGTCGGCTGCACGCTGAGCTGCACCTTTTGCCACACCGGAACGCAA
>DASYNQ010000304.1:0-7011 GCA_036008425.1 Methylocella sp.
GTCGAGGCCTTCATAGCGCCGGCTTAGATCAAAGAAACCCAATTGCCCCATCGCACCCGCTCCCGGTGGTCAAATTCAAAGAGATTCTTTGAATCTGATTTGTAGGCCGCGCGGAAGGGGTATTTTTCGAGGTGCCCTTAAAGCTCTTTTTGTTCCCTAATATCGCGATGCATATACATCTGTGGTGTATGGTTGCCATATAAACGCGGAGACGATACAGAGAGAAAACGAGGCTGCATATTATCGCTTTTCGTTAGTATGGACCCCATTATAAAACGGTGATATCGTTTGCCGTTAATAAGAAGGGAGGATAATGGTATCATCGCAGCCATCCCAATTCGATCGCTCAGAGCGAGCGGGCCGGTATGTTAGGCAGAAAACTGGCTATCGGGCATTCATTCCAGCACCATTGCCACCCGACCCGCCAATCGAAATAGATGCTGAAATGCAGCATTGGCTGTCTGACGCAGACCGTGCGCTTGGAAGGCTTGATGGGTCAATCCAAACTCTCCCAAATCCCGATCTCTTTGTAATGATGTATACGAGGAAGGAAGCCGTCCTATCAAGCCAAATTGAGGGTACCCAGGCTTCTATCAGTGACCTGTTAAAAGCTGAAGCAGACCTTTCGCAGATACGACCGTCTCGAGATGTCAGCGAAGTGCGTAACTACATCGCCGCAATGAATCTTGGCCTTCAACGACTTCCCAATTTGCCTATTTCTATTCGACTGATCAAAGAAATTCACGGGCGCTTAATGCAAGGTGTGCGCGGTTATCATCAGCAGCCAGGCGAAACACGCCGAAGCCAGAACTGGATAGGACCATCTGGGAGCACAATCCTTAGTGCGATATATATTCCGCCGCCCCATATCGAGGCGGAGCAGGCGTTAGGAGAACTCGAAAAATTCATCCACGCGTCTGACCATCTTCCCTTACTCATTCGCATCGGGTTAATACACGCTCAGTTTGAGACGATTCATCCATTTCTTGATGGAAATGGACGAATGGGGCGCTTATTGATTACTCTGTTTTTGTGTTCAAAAGATATGCTACAAAAACCTGTTCTATACCTTTCTCATTATTTTAAGGCCAATCAACAGGAATACTATGAACGTCTACAACGAGTCCGTGATCGGGGAGATTGGGAAGGGTGGATTAAGTTCTTCCTTCAAGGAGTTGGGACTGTTGCTTGGCAAGCAACGGAAACAGCGCGAAAAATTGTGGCTCTCAGAGAGAATCACCGACAATTGATCCTAGACCGAATGGGAAGCTCATGCGCCAGTGCAATCAAACTGATAGAGCATTTATATAACACTCCGAGTACAACTGTAAATGGTGCGAAGGAGTTTCTTGGGATAAGCTACCCTAACGCAAATAAATTGATTTATAAACTATGCGAAAATGAAATATTATTTGAGGCTACGGGGCAGTCGAGGAATAGGTTATTCTTCTATTCTCCTTATATAGACCTATTTTCGGAGATTGGCGCTTAAGGGATGGCGTTCGAGCCCGGAATCTTAGGCTAGGGCGGGCAATGCCCAACCCCGCCCGCGCCGTTTTGGCTTTGGATCAAGGCCACTCGTTTATCGCAGCCAGGCTTTTAGGCGCCGCATTGCTTCGACGATATCGCGTTCCGGTCCGGCAAAAGACAGCCGCACCGCCGAGGTGCCGCGCCGCCGGTCAAAATCGAGGCCTGGCGTCGTCCCGACCCCCGTCGCGTCGAGCAGCTTGGCGCAAAACTCAAGCGAGTCATCGCTAAACCGCGAAATATCGACGTAGAGATAAAACGCTCCATCGGCGGGCAGGAAATCAAACCCCATGCTGGGCAATTCGTTGAGAAGAATTTCGCGGTTTCCCGCATAGCCCGCGCGCACGGCTTCGAGTTCGTCTTGCGCGTCGAAGACAACTTCCGCGCCGACTTGGCTCAGGAACGGGACCGAGATGGACAGGCTTTGCTGCAAGCGTTCGATTGGACGGATGAAATGCTCGGGCAGCACCAGCCAGCCGATGCGCCAGCCGGTCATGCAGAAATATTTGGAGAAGGAGTTTGCGACAACGGCTTGGGACGAAAATTTGAGCGCCGTCTCCGCCGCCTCGCCATAAGTCAGGCCATGATAAACCTCGTCGGAAATAAATGCGATGCCAAGCCGGTCGCAGGTCTCGCAAACGTCTCGCAAGGCTTCGCGGCGCATCATCGCCCCGGTCGGATTGGCCGGACTCATCAGCAAGATTCCGTCGAGCTTCTTTTTTAAATGCTCGGCCTCGATCATTTGCGCTGTCACAGTGAAGCGATCCGCGGGCGAGGTCTCGATCGTCGCCGTTTCGATGCCAAAAGCCTCGAGAATGTTGCGATACGCCGGATAGCCCGGCGCGGCGACCGCCACGCGCGCGCCCGCATCGAAAAGGGTGAGGAACGCCAGAGCGAAGCCGCCCGACGAACCGGTCGTGACGGCTATTCGTTCGGGCGGCACCTCGACGCCATGGGTGTCGCGGTAGTGCCGCGCGATTCGCGCGCGCAGGCTTGGGCGGCCGAGCGCCTCGGTATAGCCGACGCGGCGCCCATCGAGCGCGGAGACGGCGGCTTCCCGCACGACGCGCGGCGGCGGCGCGCCGGGCTCGCCTATTTCGAGATGCACGATGTCGTGCCCTTCGCGCTCCCGGTGGGTGGCGCCGGCAAGCACATCCAAGGCCATGAAAGGCGCGACATTGGATCTGAGGGACGGACGGATCCTCGACAGGGACAGGTCCGCCATATATGAGTTTTTTGTCATATTCCCGTCTTTCCAGACGCTTCGCGCCAAAATACCGGCCCGTTGCAAGGCTCACTGTAATTTCGAATTGGCGGTCAATAAGACCCGGCCGGCGTTGATTTCGAGCGCCAGGTTGTTTCCATATCACTGGCGATGCATTACGATGCCGGTCTAAATTCAGGAGGATGATTCATGTTTTGGCGAAGTCACGCGGTTTCGGGCTTGCACTTTGGCCGTTTTCGCCATGCCGTTTATCGTCACGGCGGCTATCGTGGAGCTAGCTTGGCGGCGCTGGCGCTGGCCTTTCTCGCGCCGGCTTTCTCTCCGGCGCGCGCGGAAAGCTTTTCATTGGGCCAAAAAGCCGAGATAGAGGCAATTATCAAGGATTATCTATTACAGAAACCTGAAATTCTGCGCGAAGCGATCGGCGTGCTCGAAGCGCGCGAGAAAGCCGCCGAGGCAAAGGCACGCGAAAAAGTCGTATCGGATCCTTCCGGCGCGCTCTTTAGCGCGGCCAATCAGGCGGTGATCGGCAATCCGGAGGGCAAGATCACTTTGATCGAGTTTTTCGATTATAATTGCGGTTATTGCAAACGCGCCTTGAGCGATCTTGCGCGGCTCATGAAGGATAACCCAGATCTCCGCGTCGTCTTGCGCGATTTTCCGATTCTCTCGCCGGGTTCCGTCGAAGCGGCGAAGATTGCCAACGCATTCCTCCGGCAATTCCGGGGCGAAAAATTCTGGGAATTTCATCAAAAACTTCTCGGCTCGCGCGGTCCTGTCGCCAAGGGGGAAGCCCTTGCCGTTGCCAAGGATCTCGGCGCCGATATGGACAAATTGGCCAAGGACGCGGGCGCGGCTGGCATCACGGCGGGGATCGAGGAATCGGAAAAGCTCGCAAAATCGCTTCAGGTGACCGGCACGCCCACCTATGTAATTGGCGAGGACGTCGTCGTCGGCGCCGTGGGCTACGACGAATTGGAAGCTAAGGTCGCCAATATTAAAAAATGCGGCAGGGCGATCTGTTCGTGAGGCGCTGGGGCATGCCAGCATTCAAGCGTGGCAGGACAGGCGGGACTCGAACGCCCCCGGTTTTGGAGGCAAAAAAACGGCCATTTATACTTATTCCTGTACGTTCCTTTTCATACTAAGTCCTTATAAGTGCATAATACGTCAATTCCTGCCTGTTCCTAGAGCCTCTCGTTTGGAAAGCTATGCGAATCGTTCCCCAGTAACGCGTCGTTTGCAATTTCAGAATCCGCCTTAAGCCCGCCCGTTCCGCGCTCGAATGATATTTAGGCTCTTGCATCACAATTAGGTTTATGTTAGCGATTGCGATCAAACGTTACTTTTCTTTCCCAAGTCCACGGTCGGCGCGATCTGGGACAATCTATTATCTGTGGTTGGCACCTGCGCCGGGGCCTTTTAGGTGAGGATGTCGTGCAACCGCGCCCTTTTCGTCATTCGCTGAACCACACCCTCGCGTTCATTCGGGATCTCGACCGCGCGCGCAACCTCGATGATGTTTCGGCCCAGGTGATGCGTCATGTAGCGCCATTCGGCGTCGAACATATGGTTGCCAGCACGATCCCAGGGCGTGACTCGAATCGCCGGCAGCAGTTGGGACATTTGTTGCTCAACCGTTGGCCGGAGGAATGGACAAATCGGTATGTTTCATGTGGCTACGTGGCCCATGATGCTACAATACACCGGATGAAATCGTCCCCGGAGCCGTTCAAATGGAACGAATTGGGTCCGCTGGTCCAGGACAATCCAAACGCGCGCCGCGTTTTGCATGAAGCCACCGAGTTCAATTTAAAGGAAGGATTCGCCTTATCGCTCCAAACCCTTGATAAGCAAATTGTCGGATTTTCGGCTGGTGGACGGCACACCGATATGAGCCCTGGTACGCAAGGCATGTTGACACTCGTCGCGACCTACGCCATAGGACGCGCGATCGCGCTCAAGCAGGAAAGGGTCCCGGACGGGCCGATAGTCCTTTCAGCGCGCGAGCGCGAGGCGTTGCAATGGGCGGCCGAAGGAAAAAACGATTGGGAAATCGGCGAGGTCATGAGTATCTCCGAGCACGGCGCCGATAAGCACATGCGGTCGGTCCGCCTGAAACTTGGAGCGATCAACCGCACGCAAGCGGTCGCCGAAGCGATCCGCCGGGGCTTGATCGCGTAAGGGTACGCGAGCGCGTACTACCCATACCCTCCCTGGATCCGGCATTCTCTGCTCACTGCGCGGGAGGATGCCTCCGACAAGTGACATGTGGCATCTTCCAGACTTTAAAACCCTGGAGAATGTCAGTGATTCACATTGTAACTCCTGACAACGAGTGTTTTTATCGTGACGAGATGGAGCAAGCCTATCGTTTGCGGCATCAGGTGTTTGTCAAGGAAATGGGCTGGACCGATCTCGCCAAGCCGGACGGCCGCGAGATCGATCAATTCGACGACAAGCATGCCGTGCATATGTTGTATATCGAGGAAGGAAAGGTTCTCGGCTATCAGCGCATGCTTCCTTCAACTCGTCCGCATTTCCTTTCGGAAGTCATGCCGGAGCTTTGCGAGGTCGAACGACCCGTCGGTGCCCACATTTGGGAATGGACGCGTTTCTGCGTCGCGCGCGAACGCCGCGAAAAAGGTCGAGCCGTATGTCCTATCACCAATCTGCTGCTGAGCGCCGCGGTGGAATGGGGTTTGGAATGCGGGATCTCGCAGTTGATCATCGAGACTAACCCGATTTGGCTGTTACGAATGGTTCAACTGCATTTTCGTCCGACGCCTTTGGGGTTGCAGCACACGATTGCCGGACAGGACGTCATCGCGATCGTAGCCTCGTTCGACTTGCGAACTCTTTCGCGCCTGCGCGAAATGAGGGGAACCCGGACAAGGACCATCGAACCCTTCGCTCCCCGGCCCGCTCTGCTGCAAGCTGCCTGAGGCAGGCGCCGGTTTCTTTTGACGGTGGCCGGCGGCGGCCGCCGACGGCTTGCTCAGCCGCAGGGGAAGAATTCCCATCCGCTTGACAGAGTAAGCTGAGCGGCGAATCTTCCCGTAGAGGCTGTTTTGTGAATATGGGAATACGTGGGAATACAAGAGCCGATGATCTTTTCTCGCAGCAGGGGCTTTGTGGATGCCGGCGAATTTCAGCGGCTCGCCGAAAGCTGTGTCTTTATTCCAGGCGTGGGGGCCATCGGCCAGTCGCTGCTTCAGAATCTTGTAAGGTGCGGCGTCGGTCGGTTCATCATTGCCGACTTTGACACCTTTTCTTCCGAAAACCTCGCGTCTCAAGTTCTCTGTACCACGGCTTCTCTGGGCCTCAGCAAGGTAAGCGTCGCCCGCGACTTCATCTTAGCCGTGAACGGCTCCGCCCAAGTGCAAACGTACGAAGCGGGATGGAGCGAAGCTGCAACCCTGAAGAACATCCTCAAGCAGTGCGACGTTGCGCTTCCGGGAGTCGACGCGCTTGGTCCAGGGATGCTGTTGTACCGCGCCGCCCGGGAAGCCGAGGTGCCCATCGTAGATTTTTATTTCGCGCCGTCTCCTAATGTTTTCGTCACGCGGCCAGGCGACCCAACTCCCGAGGAGCGCCTAAGTTACCCCTCGCTCGGATTGCGGTGGGAACAGATTGACAAACCGGAAATCGCGCAAGACTGCCTTTTACGGCTCAGTGCGTACGTCTTAGGCGTTCTTCCAAGCATGAAGTTTGAACGGATGGCGCTCTACAGATTCTTGAATCTGGAGCTAGTACCGGCTTGGCCTCCCCTGGTCTCTGCCGCCGCTGCTTTGATGTCTGAACAAGCAATCTCGGTTATCCTCAAACGACCAAATGTAACGGATTATCGCGGCTTTTTTTTGGATCTGACGGACTTCACTTGTAAACGTGCACCGGCTGAGTTTTCCGCGCGTGAGCAAGCGGTTTACGAACGTCTGAAGAATTTTGCCGCGCAGCCGGCTGAGGCCGTGGGTGAGGGGTGGTTTACCGTCGGAGGAGGACTATGAGCGGCGTGGCCGATAGGGCTAACAAGGATCTCCGAACCTTCGCTCCCCGTCCCGCTCTGCTGCATGCCGCCTGAGCATCCGTCGGTTTCTTTTAACCTTGGCCGGCGGCGACCGCCGCCGATTTCTTTAAATTAATCACTAAGTTATGCTTCCGGGGGAAAATCCGGACCGCCGAATGGCGCCGATAAAGACATGCGGCCGGCGCGCACGAAGCGAGGGATCAACCGGCGGAAAGGTACGCGAGCGCGTACT
>DASYNQ010000305.1:0-2173 GCA_036008425.1 Methylocella sp.
CCATGAAAACCGACGCTGCGTCCGGTGTGAATTCCACCCCGGTGAACGCCACCACCTCCACCCGCACGAGCAAATGCCGGAGTTGTCGCGAGGGCAAGTGCTAATATCAGAGCTAATTTTTTCATCGAAAAGTTCCTTTAAGTTATAGGGCGCCGGGTCATTCCGCGCCTCTTTAGCACCAACACTGCGAGCCCGGATGCCCGTCTCATCGAGGATATCCCGGCCAGCAGGTGGCCGATCAGCCCATGTGCACGCCGCCGACCAGCCAGACCACGACGGCAACGACCAATACCAGGCCAAGAATGCCGCCAAGGCCGCTCCCGCCATACCTGCTGTGACCATAGTAGCCGCCGCCTCCGAGCAGCAGAATCAGCAAGACGATAATCAGAATTGTACTCATGTCACACCTTGCTTGAAGTTTCAGTTTATCCTTGAAGTTTCAGTTTATGGGTTTCGGCCGCCCACGAGCGAAATCCCTTGCATTTGGAAGCGCGGGAGGTAGCCGATGATTCGCCGTCCATCCGCGCCTTGGCAAGTTGCTCGCACCCTTGCCGGTACGTGCCGGCAACAGTGCGAAGCAGGGGGCTCCGGGCAACGGACCCAGAAACCCCGCTTTCGCGGTTATTTCCCTTTGAGCGTGTCCTTGACGCCGCCGACAGCGTTCTGGACCTTTCCTGCCGCCTGGTCGGCCTTGCCCTCGGATTCCAGCTTGACATCGCCAAGCACCTTGCCGGCGACCTCCTTGATTTTGCCTTTGATCTCCTGCGCCGATCCCGCGATCCGATCCTTGTCCATGTTTTGTTCTCCAAAAAAGTAACGCCGCCCAGGTTGGGACGCGCACAACAATAGCTTTCGATGGATTCGATTACTATGGCCAGTCAACGTGACTGGATATGGATGCAATTCGCGGCGCATCAAAATAGTTCCGTCTAACCGTCAACCGTGGAACAATTAATCGTGTACCTAAGTCCGATTCCATATGGTTGTAGTTAAGTTAAGCTGTAGCTATGCGAAATAAATAGCAGATATAATCGCAATCGTGGGGGTTTGACACTCTCATTATTTATTTCGATTACCAAGAATATCTTTTGCTTCCTCACGCCCGGGCGGCCGCCGCATCGTGAAGTGAGGCTGGCGGTAGCGGTGTGAATGATCGTTATTGTCTACTCAGGTGCTTCGACAATGTCCGGAAATGGCGCGACTATCCGGTCGCTATGGGGTGGTAAGGCGACCTTGAGGAAGCCGTACTGAATAAGCTCAATTTGCGAGTACGCGCGCTAGCAAAAGAGCCGGACGGCGCACCCGCCTGTAAATTTCCGGCAACGCACTTTGAATTTCCAGCATGCTGCGAGGAACTGCGCTACGGCGATTTCCATGTTCGCCGCGTCGCGCCGAGCTCGGGCTTTCCTGGACATATTCATGAACCGCCACCCGCGTTTTGCGCCCAGCCAGGAGCAGGAGGCCAAGCAAACGCTCCTCGACCAACTCCGTGCCCTGGCCGCGGAGGACCCTGATTTCTTCACCGACCCTTCGAAGGAACTCGAGAAGGTGCTGGCGCAGGACGGCAAGCCGACGAAATAACGCACCCGCGCGAAAGGCACGGTGACAACATGACCGGAACAGCGCAGCGCGAGACGCCACACGTCGCAATTTTCTGGGTCGTCCAAACGTCAAACGGCGAAGCGAGGCTGCTCGCCGCAGGTTGTCCGCTGGACCAGGCCGAGCCATATGGCGATTGTCTGACCTATGGCCCGGGGCATTACGAAACCTGGGCGCACTGGAGTTGTGACAAGACTGTGGAGCCCGCCCTGCGTGCCCTGGCGCGGTCCTACGAATACGAAGATTGGCCGCGCGGACGCATCGTCTTCGACCGGGCGCGCGATCTGTTCATCCTGTATGCCGATCGCAAGCTCCTGACACCGGAAACGATCGCGCGCATCGAAACCCAATTTCATTTGCCGGCTGAGCGCACCGAGGTCCAAAGCGACTTGCACTACCAGAGCACCGAGACGCCGAATGGGCTAGGAACATAATCCACGCGCCGCTATTAGTCGTTGACCTCTATTGAATTAAGATCGCACCACATCATCAGCGCTCTTTCCTCGGCTTTCGCCTCGAAATCGTACCATTGATCGAGCACGCCCCTTCGACCCAACAGATCCTTGAATCTGGC
>DASYNQ010000306.1:0-3488 GCA_036008425.1 Methylocella sp.
GCCAAGGATCGAACTGTTTGTCCGGCAAGTTGCGCAGAGCGGCGTTGTAGGCTTTGTCGTTGGCCTTGACTTTCGGCTCGTCCGAACTGCCTTTCGAGCTTGCGTCAGATGCATGGCGGCCGACATTGGCGGCGCTGTTGATCTGGCTTTGCTGCGGGCTTTGAGCGCTCACCGCGGTCGCCGCGCAAACGATTGCCGCCAAGGCGACGCTTCCGACCAACAATCTCATCGTTTTACCCCCCCTACCTTTCCGGCGCGATCACAAAGTCGAAATTGCGCGCACATCCCGTCTCGGTCAGCGGTGCGCCTATAGTAAGCACGAAAATCGGGCAAATATTTAGCTTCGTCCAGTCAAAAGTTCCGAATCGGCGGCTTTCAATCCGGCAGGGAGGGCGCTGTTTTCCACTCGGTATGCGGTCAACGCTCACCCCGGATTCGCTTTCTATTCGCGCGCGGCGTCGCCGATGGCGCTTTCCCGTCGGGCAACATCAATCTCGTCCGCTAACCGCGACCAAACCTGCGCCATCTGCAGCATGACGGCCTTGGTCTGCTCATCTGCCGTAGTTCGCGCGATCTCAAGGCACCGCGCCGCAAACAGGCGATATTCCTGGGACCGCCCCATGCCACAGACACCCCGTGCCGTTTGCATCGCGAACGCCACAGGGCCCGCTAACGTTCCATGAGAAACGTGAATTTGCCAACGCTATGAAGCGTTTGAGAGTTCCCGAGGCCGGTTCGGTGCCGGTTACCTGCCGCCTGGACGGTGCTTAGCGCTGAAACGCTTGCAGGACATGGTCGCGCAGCCGCACCGGGTCCCGCTCGCCACGCTGCGCAAACTCAATGACCTTTTTGGCGACGGCGTTCGCCTCGGGTTGATCGCCACCGTCGAGCCCAAGCGCGCGGCAAACGTCCGCATAGGCGCTTGTCATCGTGGCGATCGTTTCCGGCTCGAAAGCTTGATTCCTGAACAAGCGGTAGACGGCCATCGCAGTGGTGCTCGCCTCTCGCGGCCAAAGGGCTCAATCAAACGATCTGGCCGTTTACTCGGCCAACGCTCGTTTACAGAAGGCTACATCGAGGATTCTCGTCGCTCAAGATAGTGGCGGAATTCGCGCGCGCCAGCCGATAAATGCGATGAACAATCAATCACACAGCGCAGGTCAAAGATACGTGATGCCTTCGCTGCTCCTTCTTGCTTCCATCCGGCACGAGGAGCGAGGTGCAGCGCGGGGCACAGGGCGAGCAGGCTGCGCGAGCCATCCGACTAAATTTGTTCTTGATTTGTTCGTCCAATCGGCTAGTCTTGGAAACGGCTTTCTCGCATAGACCATAGCTTTGCTGCGCCGTGGCTTCAGTGTGGCAGTGACGTGAGTGGGGATTGATGATGACCAGTTTCTTTGTTCGTTCCGTTTTCGCCGGCTCCCTCTTTCTCGCTTCGTTATCGCCTGCTCTCAGCGAGCTGGCGCGAGAGAATGACGCCGGTCAGTTCGACTTCTATGTTTTGTCTCTGTCGTGGTCGCCGTCGTTTTGCGCGACCGCCGCGGAGCGCGGCAACGGCAGGGGGCCCACGCCTCAATGCGGCCCGCGGCCCTATTCGTTCGTCGTGCATGGCCTTTGGCCGCAGTACGACAAGGGATTTCCGGAATATTGCGAGGTTCCTGCGCCGCGGTTGAACCGCGGCATTGTTTCGTCGATGCTCGATCTGATGCCCGCCCCGCGTCTGATCTATAACGAATGGGACAAACACGGCACTTGTTCGGGTCTCGCAGCGCGCGACTACTTTGACACGGTGCGGAAGGCGCGCGAGGCCATAAAGATTCCTGCGCAATTTGGCGACCTGCACGAACCGCTCAGCGTTACGCCTGCAGCGGTGCAGGAGGCGTTCATCAAAGCCAACCCAGGATTGTCCGCAAGCAGCATGGCTGTCGAATGCGACAAAAAGCGATTGACGGAAGTGAGGATCTGCCTGTCGAAGGAGCTGCAGTTTCGCGACTGTAGCGAGATCGTGCGCCGCAGCTGCCGTCGGGACCAATTGGTCATGCCGCCAATGCGCTAGGACGGCGACATGGAAATCCCGTATTCGAAAATTCCGGTAGTTGGCGGCCTGGGCTCAGGGATTCCACGATCGGAAAGGATAATGTCGCGGGGTTGTTCATATTTGTTTGGTCGTTGAACTCGCCTTTGATGTTTGTTCTGACTTCGCGAATTGCCGCAATTTGGCCTTGGCCTCCTTTTCCGAAGTTCGCGATCGGGTGTCCCCTTGATATGGAATGCGAACGGGACGGGCTCCAAAAAGAGCATGATCTAATCAGAAAGCCTGTACGCATTCCGGGTCTGATTCCGGGCGGGCTGTTGCGGATCGCGCTTTGGGCGGCTGATGAATTATCGCCACGCCTTTCATGCCGGTAATTTTGCCGATGTGCACAAACACAGCATTCTCGCGCGTGTGCTCTTGCATCTGCGGCTCAAGCCCGGGGCCTTTCGCGTCATCGATACACACGCCGGGTCGGGCCGCTATGACCTGTGCGGCTCCGAAGCAACCCGCAGCGGCGAATGGCATCAAGGCATCGAGCGGATTTGGCGAGCGCGCGAAGCCGGGGCGGTGCACGACCTGATCAAGCCTTACCTCGACGTGGTGGCGGCGCTGAACCCTGGTGGCGAGCTGCGCACCTATCCCGGCTCTCCGCTGATCGCCCAAAGTCTCCTGCGCGCGCAGGATCGTTTGATCGCTTGCGAACTCGAACCGGGGTCGGCCAGGGCGCTTGCAGCAACCTTGCGGGGCGACCGGCGTGCCAAGGCGCTGAGGATCGACGGCTGGACGGCTGCGGCAGCTTACGTTCCGCCGCCGGAGCGGCGCGGGCTCGTTCTGATCGATCCGCCTTTCGAGGAGGCGGTCGATTTCACGCATTTGTCCAATATTCTCACGGTGGCCCACCGGAAATGGCCAACCGGCACCTACCTCCTCTGGTACCCAATCAAGGACCGGGAGGCTCCCGACGTACTGGCCCGGCGACTTCGAAAGCTGTCGGTGCCCAATATCCTGCGTTCCGAGCTGACAATGGGGCCCCCACGCGCCGCGGGCGGGTTGATCGGGTCGGGCCTGGTCGCGGTGAACCCGCCTTTCACGCTCGAGCGGGATCTGCGCAGTCTGATGCCCGACCTTTGCCGGCTGCTGTCGCCGGATGCGGCCGCCCGGGCCGATTGGCTGGTGGCGGAGCGCGTCCCGGGGCGGTAGGGGGAGCGCTAGAGCGCCGATCGTTTCAGATTGAGTCGATTGGCGTTCTTAACTTTCTGGTGGGCCACAATCTTTTTGGAGAGCCGGGATCCACTTTTCCAGATCAAGGTATAGCCGCCCACTTTTCCACACGCAAAAAATGTGTCTAATTTGTCTGTTGCTGGCTTAGACGTTCCGCCTCCTGTGGGGGCCGGCGGAGTGACTGAGGCCGTATCCCGGCCGAGGCCTTGCCCGTGTGGATGTCCAGCCAAGC
>DASYNQ010000307.1:0-2691 GCA_036008425.1 Methylocella sp.
GCTGATCTCACCGCAACAGGCGCCCGGCTGCGCAATCCTGACCAGCTCCGCCGCTCGCCTGTTGCTCACACCGCGCCGCAAGGCGCATCAACTGCCGAGGCTCTAACCGTCGCTGGATGAAAGTTCAGTTGCAGGTCAGCCACGCTTCATAATAGCGAAAAACGACTCGATCGTGTTGGTATGCATGAAGCCGCCGTGCCTCACATATTAGTCAGCCGAATGATTGACAGTTCCATGGCCGGAAAATTCCTCTCCGGTCTTGATATAAACTGGCGCTTCATCGGTCATTAAATACGATTTGCGATCGACTTGCGTTACAATCGCGTTGCGCAGTGTCTTTGCGGTTACGTCGGCAACATGGCGCGAGCGAACTTTGCCTTCGCGTTCAACGAGTGAGAACACGGCCATCTTTTTCGGCGGCGGTCCATATGCCTTGTTCCGCGCCTTGCCGCCGACATAACTTTCGTCGGCCTCGACAACTTTGGTTTGACCACCTAGCGGTCCCGGTGTTGGATCGTTTGCACATTCGCGAAGGCGATGAAATAGAAACCACGCCGTCTCATAATTCGTGCCGATCATCCGTTGCAATTGGAGCGCGCTAAAACCTTTCTTGCTCGACGCCATTAATTGCGCGGCGAGAATCCATTTCGACAATGGGACATGCGACCGCTCCATCACGGTTCCGATCGTGACACTAAATTGGCTGCGACAGTCTTTGCAATTATAGAGTCCAGGGCGCGTGCTCTTACCTTGGAGCTTAATGACCCTATTGCCCATCACGCCACAACGCGGGCAGACGGGACCGTCTGGCCAAAGCACGGCTTCCAGGTGCTCGCGCGCCTTGTCGTCATTGTGGAAAATTGGATTGCGGAGATCGAGTTTTTTGCCGGTCACTGTGTCGCCTCTTAAGTTATGAAGCAATCCTACATCATGCGTTTTGGTTTGTCAACCGGATAGTTCCCATGGATCTCATGAGACTATGTATAAATTACTGGAGTCCGTCTTCGTTAAAATCGAAGGCTTGGTGGATTTGACCGATGACTCACCGTCATGTGGAACGAAGAGCCGCTAAATTCCAATTGAGGATGAGGGCATGACGTTACTGACTGGAGCAGTTATTGCCGCAATTATTACAGCCTTTGCCGCTATAGCGGCAGCATGGATATCGCGGTCTATAAAAATTTCGGAGTTTCGGCAGAAGTGGATCGATGATCTAAGTAACGACATCTCGGCCTATGTTGGTGCAGAAAAATGGTTTCGAAAATGGGAGGGGATAAATTTCCTTCCGGGCGCGAAGGCGGGCGCTCGCGTAAAAACCGCGTCAAGACCGCGCGACAGCGGTCTCTTTCCTCAACGTTGTGGCTCGAGCGCCAGCTCAACGATCCCTATGTGGCAAGGGCCAAGCGGGAGGGTTTTCGTTCCCGCGCGGCCTATAAGCTGCTTGAGATCGACGCCCGCTATCGTTTCTTGAAACAGGGCCAAAGAATCGTCGATCTCGGCGCCGCGCCGGGGGGGTGGTCGCAGGTGGCCGTGCGGAAGGTTGGCGCGGAAATAGGCCATGGCAGGGTCATCGGCATCGATCTCCTCGCCATCGAGCCGCTGCCCGGCGCCGAATTCAAGGTCCTGGATTTCACGGCCATCGATGCGCCGCTGCTGCTCAAGGATTGGCTCGGCGGCAGGGCCGACGCGGTCCTCTCCGACATGGCGGCGAATGCGACCGGCCACAGGAAAACCGATCTTTTGCGGATCGCCGGCCTTGTCGAGCTCGCGGCCGATTTCGCCTGCGAAATTTTGACCGATGGGGGCGCCTTCCTCGCCAAGGTTTTTCAAGGCGGAACCGAGCGCGAGCTGCTCGCCCGTCTTAAAAGCGAATTCGCGGTCGTGCGCCACGTTAAGCCCCAAGCCAGCCGCGCGGGTTCGGCCGAGCTTTACGTGCTGGCGACGGGGTTTAGGGGCGAGGGCAAGCGGTGAGCGAAGGCGCGCTTATTGCCCCACGGGCGAGATCGCTTGCGCGGCTTTCCCCGAGCGGCGCGTGAGTTCAGCCCCGGCGTTTGCGGGCAGCCGCAAGAACGCTGCGACCGCGCTCAACGAGACCGCCGCCATCGCGATAAACGCCCATTTGAAATTTCCAAGGGCGAGAACGTCTATGCCGGGGCTGAACAGAGCGAACCCTTGCAGCGCCCCGGCGCCGGCCGCGACGCCAAGGCTCAGGGACAATTGCTGGGCCACCGAAGCAAAACTGACGGCCGCGCTCATTTTGGCGGAATCGATTTCGGCATAGGCAATGGCGTTGAGGCTGGTGAATTCGAGTGACCGCACGAAGCCGCCAATGAGTAGCAAACTCATGATGACCACGACCGGCGTCGAGGGGGTAAAGAAGCCATAGCAGCCGAGGAAAGCGGCGCTCAGCATGGCATTGAAAATGCACCCGGCGAAAGCCGAAAAAGCGTAGAATGCGCGCCGCCGTTGCCTTCATCGCCATCGCCCCCACCGCGGCAATGAAAGTGATCGACCCCGAGTGAAAGGCGGTCAAGCCAAAACCGGTTTGCAACATGAGCGGAAGCAGAAAAGGCATCGATCCGATCCCGATCCGGAACAAGGAGCCGCCTGTGACACTCGCTCGAAAAGTTTTGATGGAAAGAAGCTTGAGGTCGAGCAGCGGAAAGGCGGCACCACGGGCGTGCAGGCCAT
>DASYNQ010000308.1:0-10235 GCA_036008425.1 Methylocella sp.
CCCGCGCGCGCGCCGCGTTCAAGGCCGCTCGTTTCGGTCGCCTTCGGCTCCCTGCCAACTCCGCGCCGCTTCGCGGTGCCTGCGGCAGCCTTTGAACGCGCCGCTTTTCCGCGCGGGCCTCGGTGCCCCACGAAGCCGCGCGAGGTGCATGGCTTCAAACCAAGACGAAAGGAACATCACATGAGCAAGTCATCCAAACGCCCGAGCCACCGCGTCTATGCCGTAGTCAAGAACGGCGAGCGTAATTTCTGGCAACCGATCGGGGCCGCATGGCCTCACAGCGACGGCGACGGCTTCAACGTGAAGCTCGAATATCTCCCGCTCAACGCGGCGGAGATCGTCATCCGCAAGCCGAAGGCCGAGGCCGAACTGGCCGACGCCGCAGCGGGCGAAGCCGCCTAACTCTCCGGGGCCGCCTTCGGGCGGCCCCGTTCTTTTCATCACCAAAGGAGATTTCAGCCATGACGACCTACACAGCCTACTTTCACACTGACGCAGATTATGCGGCCCGCAAGTTTGTGGCCGACACGCCCGAACAGGCGCTTGAGAAGGCGCGCCGGTTCTACGATCACGATCCGTCCGATCTGACGTTCGAGTCCTACAATGACGTCATGCCTGTCAACGAAATCACCATCCACGATGCCGGCTGTAACAAGCTTGCGGTCTGGTTCGACGACGACATGCGCCTGCGGCTTGCAGCGCGTGACTTGCTAGACGCGCTTGAGCAAGCGGTTGCCGCTCTGAACGAGGCCCCGCGTTTTGCTGTGCCGGGCTTGAGCACGGATAGCTACCGCATCGCCGCTATCTGCGACAAAGCTATCGCGAAGGCGAAGGGAGGTGCCGCATGAGCACCGCCAACGCCATCCTTATCGGCACAGCCGTTGCGCGCAGCCGCTCCCCGGAAAGGGAGCGGCGACCGCTCGCACCGGAGGCGCGCATCCATGCACGCACGCCAATCCCGCGCCGGATTCCGAACGAGTTCTATCCGACGCCACCCGAAGCGGTCCGGGCGTTGCTCTCCGTCGAAAGTTTCGACGGCCCGATCTGGGAACCAGCGTGCGGCGAGGGCGCGATTGCGAAGGTGCTCGCGGCATCCGGCCATGAAGTCGTGAGCACCGACCGTTACGCCTACGGCTTCGGCCAGTCCGGCATCGACTTTCTCGCCGAGCAAAGCCCACGCGCGAAGCATATCGTCACCAACCCGCCTTACGGCTTCGGGCTGGCGGACGCCTTCATGCTGAAGGCGCTTACGCTCACGCGCCAGACCGGAGGCAAAGTGGCCCTGCTTTTGAACCTCGCTTCGCTCTGCCATCCGCGCCGCACGGCGCTGTGGCGGCAAAAGCCGCCAGCCCGGATTTACGCGATCGACGGCATCGTGTGCTGGCCGGAGCATCGCTACGGCCCGGCACCCGAGGCGTTCACGCGGCACCGCTATTGCTGGGCCGTGTGGACGCCGGAGCACCAGGGCGCGCCGCGCTTCTGGTGGTTATCCGCCGACGACTTCTGCTAAACCGCTACGGCCCGTTCGTCGCCTACGATGGTATGCGGCGGACGCGGCACGGCGAAACCGACGAAAATAATTTTCGACGTTACGCCGCAGGCCGCGCCTCAAAATCTGTCCCGCGCCCATGTCGTTTAACGCCCTCGCGCGCATGGGAAAAAAGCCAAACTGAAACCTTTTCGCACGCGCACAAATCATGGCGCGCTGTTCGAATAGCTTTGCAGTTCGGCCTTTATTAAGGCTCGCTCAATGCCGACCCGGTAGTGTAGAAACCGGGATAAGCAGCCAGATAGCTAATTCCTTCGGAATTAATCTGGTCCATGTGGGAGGAATCCCTCCATGGCGCGGCATAGGAAGACATATACCGGCGAGCGGCGCACGGTCCATCTCGGGGTGCAGTTGACCCCCACCGAACGCGCCGAACTCGCATCCGCTGCGGCAGGGGCCGGCGCGAGCCTCAGCCAGTATGTCCGGGAGCTTTGCCTTCGGCGCACCGCCGAGGCGGCCACCGAGGGCGGCGCGCGCCGCAATCCCGAGGCCAAGCGCCTCATGCACGAACTCAGCGCCATCGGGAACAATCTCAACCAGCTCGCCCGCGTCGCCAATACCACCCACCATGCGCCGCAGGAGCGCGACCTCAAGGCGGCCATCGAGGTTCTCAAGGCCGCCATGACCCGCGTGCTGTCGCTATGATAACGCGCTGCAAAATCGGCAAGGGCATTACGGGGGCCGTCCGCTACATCCTCGGCGAAGGGCGCGACCCGGATTCCGGCGAGTTGAACACCCTAGCGGACGGACAAATAACCCGCGTCGACTGGTTCGGCGGCGTCGGGTTCGGCTTCGAGATCGGCAGCCGGGACGACGCCGACCTGGCGCGCCGGATCATGGAATTCGACGCCCAGAACCAATCGAGCCGCACGCGCCGTTGCGAGATGGATTGCGTCCACCTCGCTGTGTGCTGGCGGCCCGGCGAGGAGCCGACCAAGGAGCAGATGGCGGCGGCAGCGCATGATGCGCTGACCGCGATCGGCATGGGCAACGCCCGCGCCCTCTTCGCGGCGCACAATGACGAAGGCTATGCCCACCTCCATATCGTCGCGTCCAAGATCAATCCCGACACCGGCCGCGCCTATGACCTCAAGGGAAACTGGCTGAAGCTTTCGCGCTGGGCCGAAGCCTACGAGCGCGAGCATAGCGGCGGGATCGTTTGCAGCCGGCGCGAGGAAGCCAACCAGCTTCGCGACGCGATCGGAAAAAGGGACGCGGCAACCATCGTCGATTTGATGACCCAGCAGCGCGCGACCTTCCGGGAGCGCGACCTTGATCGGGTCCTGTTCAAACAGGTCAAGGACCAGGACGAGCGCGGCGCTTTCGTCAAAGAGATTTTGACCCGGCCGGAGATCGTCAGCCTTTCGGACGTGAAGGACGGTCCCGTTACGCGCTACACGACGAAGAGCGTGCTTGAAGCCGAGCGGCAGGTGCTCCGCGCTTCCGACGGCTTGGCCGGCGACAAGCGGCACGAGGTTGACGAAAAAATCCGTGCGAAAGTCTTGGGCGCGAAAGAATTCGACGGAATCTCGCACGAGCAGGCGCGCGCCTTCCGTCAGGCCACCGGCCCCGAGGGCATCGCGATCATCGACGGCCAGGCCGGCACCGGCAAGAGCTTCTCGATGGCCGCGATCCGCAAGGCCTACGAGGCGCAGGGCGACAGGGTCATCGGCTTGGCACCCACCAACGCCGTCGCGCAGGACATGGGGCGCGACGGCTTCGCGCGCGCGACGACCATCCATAGCGAGCTGTTCGCCGTCAAGAACGGCCGCACGGCCTGGAACAGCCGCACCGTCCTGATGGTCGATGAAGCCGCCATGATCGACACGAAACTCATGGCGCAGGTCACCACCTTCGCCAATCAGGCGAAGGCCAAGCTGATTCTGGTCGGCGACGACCGGCAGCTTTCGAGTATCGACCGTGGCGGCATGTTTGCCGTCCTCAAAGACCGGCACGGCGCGGCGGAATTGAGCGAGGTGCGCCGGCAGAGCCGGAACGACGACCGCCGCGCCGCCGAGCTCATGGCCGAGGGCAATTTTCATGACGCGCTCGCGCGCTATGACGAGAAGGGCGGCATCAAATGGACGCGCACACAAGAAGAAGCGCAGGCCGCGCTTGTGCGCAAATGGGCGGCGGATACGAAAGCCGATCCGTCAAAAACCCGCTTCGTCTTCGCCTACACCAACGACGACGTGAGCAAGATCAATTTCGCCATTCGAAAGGTGCGCCGCGAGCGCGGCGAGTTGGGGGAGGATCACGTATTTGCGACAGGGCGCGGGCAGGAAGCCTATGCGGCCGGCGACCGCCTCCAGATCATCGGCACCGACAAGCAGCGAGGACTCCTCAACGGCCACGCCGGCACGATCGCCAAGATCGAGGACACGACCATTCACCTGCAACTGGACGGCCGCGCGGGCCGGATGGTCGCGTTCGACGCCGAGGAGTTCACGCAGTTCCGCCACGGCTATGCCGGCACGATCTACAAAGGCCAGGGCCGCACGCTCGACCAGACCTATCTCTATCATTCCGAACACTGGCGCTCGGCGGCGAGCTATGTCGCGTTGACCCGGCACCGCGACAAGGCCGAGGTCTTTGTCGCGCGCAATACGGCTGCCAACCTGAAGGAACTGGCCCGCCAGATGGCGCGCGTCGATAACCGCAAGGCCGCGTCGCATTTTTATCAATCGGGCGATGACAACTCCGGCGAGACGGTGTCCCAGAGCGCCGCTCGCACCGGCCCTGGGCGCGCAGCAAACGAACCCGATAGCTTCCAGGCCGATCTTGAGGCGGCAGGGCGAAGCGCGGAAGAGGATGTTGTGAAGAAACGGCACCGCGACCGAGGCGGAGGGCGGTCTCTCTAGCCTCGTCGGGGAAGGGCCATCCCCGACGCGGCGGAACGACGACAGGCCCGCGCAACAAGGCGCGGGTGAAGAAGCAAAAGAAAAGACGGGATTTAGCGCGAATTCGGCTCAAATTCCCGCGATTGATAATCTCGCAGCCATGCGCGCGGCGCGCCGCTTTGCTTTGTTGCATGTCTTTGCCAGGGCCGGTCGCGCCATCCTCGCGCGCCTCACACCAGGCAGAAAGCAAAACGCGGCCGTGCAAGCGAACAAGGGCGCGGCGTCACCGCAGACGTCCAAGCTGCCGACACCGTGCAGGCCACTGTATGGGCGCGGCAAGAAACCGCCGCCCGACACTCAGCCTCAGTAAGCGGGATTATTGCACTCGCGTTGTTCGTGCATTTTCCCTCGAATTATGCTATAGTGTAGCTGGAGGAGAAAACGCATGAACGTCATCACACCAAAGAAGCCAGAAGCCAAGATCAGCGCCGAAGAAATGGAGCGCCGCAAGGCCGCCGTCGATTATTCGCGCGGCAGCGTTCGCCTTGAGGGTTTTATCGTGTCGCCCTTCGCCGAGGAATTAAACCGCCGCTATATCGACGGTGAAATCACGCGAAAGGAAAAGACCGCTTTGCTTTTGGCTCACTACAAGTCGTGAGCGATGACGACGAAGCCGCGCGGCTTGCCGAACAGAAAGCGCGCGAACAACACGAGGCCGATGTTGTCGATAATCGCATCGGAGAACTTTACGAAAACCCGATCAAGGGCAACTTCGACGTGAATCATTTGAAGGCGGTTCACCGTTATATCTTTCAAGACCTGCCGCATCACCAGCCAGGTACAGTGCGCGAGGATACCGAGAGTTGGGTCAAGCACCGCGCGCTTGAAAGCCGCCCGGTCGTGTACGACGTGCATTACGCCAGTCAAGGCATCGAATCCAAGATCGCGGACACCCTGGAAAAATTCGGCGGGCCGGATGCGATTAAGGGATTGACGCCGGACGCCGCCGCCACTCGCCTCGCGGAGCTTTACGGCGACCTCGATCACGCCCACGTTTTTTCCGAAGGCAACAGCCGGACGCTACGCGAGTTCGCGCGCGAACTGGCGAAGGAGGCCGGCTTCAACCTCGATTGGACCAAGACCGGCGTCGGAGCCCAACAACGCAACGAGCTTTACATCGCGCGTGACCTTGCGGTTCTTGAGCGGGCGTTTCCCGATTTGACCGAGGAAAAAGCCATGCACACCAACGACCGCGCCGAGTACGAAGCTTATTGTGTGATGGCGAACCTCAGAAACGCTGTCGGCGACAAATCGCTTGATGCGATCATCCGGCAGGGCCTGAGCGCCTATGACCAGCTCCAAGAAGACTTGCGCGCCGCGGAGGAAGGCGCGAAGTCCGACGACGCGCCGGGCAAGGCTAGCGATCGCGGGAAGGGTCGCGGCCGTTAGGCCGATACCTTATCCGCGCCCTCGATTTCGTGGCGCGCCGCTTCCAGCGCTTCGCCGACGCCGGGCAGATATTCAGGCTGGGGCAAAATCGCGAGGTGCATAAGCCCGCGCCGCGTGAACAGGACGGCTTCGTCTTGATCGAGCGCCGCCAGTTCGTGCGGTTTCATCACCCGTTCGATGATATGCGTGTCGTTTTGAGATGAACCAAGACTCAGGCTGCCGCCCAGCGCGAGATTGCCCGACGTACTCGTTTTTGAGTGCCAGATAATTCGCTCCCCGGAGAGCTGCGAGAGATAGTCGCGCGTCGTCAGGTCTTGCGGCGCGAAGGTGTGGACAATGCCGGCGTTTGAAATGAACGATTCCCATTGCTCTTTATAAAGCCGTTTGGCTTGCGTCAAATCTTGCCAGATCGTCCACAGCTTGATGCCGAAACCGCGCATCAGCGCGTAATTTTCCTGGATCACTTCCATGTGGCCGAGTTGCGCGAACTCGTCGAGCATGAACAGCACCGGCACCGGTGCGGCCTCGACCGAGCGCAAGAGCGGCAGCAGGATCGATGTCACCATGAGCCGCAGCCAGACGCCATGCGTCGCCAGCCGCTCAGGCGGCAAGACGAGATAGATTGTCGTCGGCTGCTCCTTGATTGCGGAGAAATCGATCGCCGGGCCTTGCAGATCCTTTTTCATGGCGGGGCTATCGAGCCAATCCGTTTGCACCTTGGCGGTGCGGCGGATCGCGCTCAATTCGCGATCGTCAGGACTATATGAAACGAATTCGCTCAGGCTGGCGGCAATCGCGGGAAACTCTTGCCCCAACTCGGTAAGGCGTTGTTCGTTGAAGTTTGCCAGCTTCTTCGGAGCCAACCCCAGGATATCGCGCAAGCGCCCAAGTGAGGCCAAGGCCCCATACTTCACGCGCAGCACCATGAGCAAGCCCTTGACCAAGGCTTGCGCCGCCATCGGCCAATAGGGTTCATGCGATTGGTCCGTCCTGATGAGCGCGACCGCTAGCGCCTTCGCGTCATCGACAAAGTACGGATTCTCGGGATCGAGCGCCGCGAGCGGATTGAAGCCGTGGCTTCTCAGCAGGTCGCTATGCTTGGCGAACAGGTGCGGATAGTTGGCCTCGACCACGCCGAACGGATCGATCACCACGACCTTGTGGCCGGGCTGCGCAGCGCGCCATACGGCGGTATGCGCCGCCAGCTCCCCCTTGGGATCGATGACGACGCAGGACCAGTCGCCAAGGCGAAATAAATTCGGCATGAGAAGCTTGCGCGTCTTGCCGGAACCGTTCGGGCCGATCGTCAAGACGTGGCGATCCGCCGAATAGCGATGTTCGCCTGTCGCGCAGCTCCAAGTCGTCTTGATCTTGACGCCGGGCGCGACCGAGGCTTCCGCTTCCTTGCCTTCGAGCGGCCTTTCCGGTTTGCCTTGCGGCGCGACCGTGAGCCCGAAATACAGCCCGCCATTCTTCGCCCAGATCGACGTGCCTGCCGCCATAGCCGAACCGCTTTCGTTTCGGAGTGCGTCGCTCAATCCAAGGAATTATGCGCGGTGTCGTCGGTTGACCGGGCCGGCGCGCCGGCCTTGGCCTCCCTGCCCACGCTCTCGATTATCTTGCGCTTTTTGTATTCGTCGATTTCGCCGCGACGAAACAACAGGTGCGTGAGCGCCAAATACGTCGCCGCCGCGAAAAGCACGATCGGAATGCCCGCCATCAGGACGGCGAGCATGATCGTGCCCATCAGTCCCTGGTCATAGCGGCTCGACCAGAAACCGTTGTTCTTAACGGCTTCCGGCCACTGCAAGACGGCGATCACGAGGGAGCCAAGAACGACCACCGCATTGATGAAGATGATCTTTAGGCGAGTTGCCAACATTGGCTACCGGCTCCACTACCTGTTCAAATACCCGTTGAAACCACCCACCCACTTCAAGGCTTCGCGCACAACATTTTTGTGAATTTGTATTTCCGCCTGCGCCTCGGCTTCCGCCGTTTCGACTTCGGCCTTTTTTTGCGCGACGTTGGCCGATAGCCCGTTGATTTTTTGCAATTGCGCGTCGGCCTCGACCCTTGCGGCTTGCGCCTCGGCTTTGGCTTTGTCGATTTCGGCGCGGATCGTTTGCAGCTTCACGGATTGGTCGTTGATAATGGTGTTGTCCGCGTCGGCTTTTGCCTGTGTCTCTGCCGCTTGCTGTTGCAGCCTATCAAGTTCTGCTTTCATGTTGGCAAGCGCGAGCGTGCCCGCTTTCGTTTTCGCATTCAGCGCAGTTGACTCCGCAATGGCCGTTCCCGTTTCGGCGCGTTTAGTCTGCAAATCGGCGAGGGCTTGCAGCGATCCGTTGTAGGCTTCCCACCCGTGATAGGCGATAAAGATCGTCAAGGCCGCCATTATAAGGCCGCGCGAGACACGCTGCATGAGGAAGTTGGCGGTTGCTGCTAATAGACCGCCGCCGCTGATAACCGGACGAGCCGCCGCGTCGCTCAGGTCATTGACACGTTCGGCAAGCTTTAGTTCTTTGTCTGTAATGTTGTCGGCCATCGTTGCTCCCTATTTCTCGCCGATGATTTTGCAATCTGATCCATACTTTGAACACGCTGCCAGCGCTTGCAGACGCATCGTTTCGATCGGGCGGGTAGGCGACCAACTCCAACCGCAGCCGCCCTTTATGGATTTCGTGACTGCAAAAGCGCCGTGCGCCGCCTTGTCTTGGAAATATCGCCATTCGGGAGTGCAGGAGTTTGATACCTTCCAGAATTGCCCGTTGTCCTCGCTGGGCACACTTGCGACTTGCGGGTTGTTCTCCTGTTGAGGGGTTTCCCCCCGTCGCCGGTTTTGCTGAAGGAACTGCGACGGACAGCCGATAAGCTCGGCATAATCATTATTCTCACACTCGGCGCGGATCATAACTTGCCAAAGAGCGCCGCCTGTCGGGTTCGCGCCTCGATTGATCGCATCCATCATGAGGGCTTCCCGGTTTTGAGCTATCGCTTTCAACTTTTGCAACATCACCTTTGCCTTTTGCGCGCGATCTTCCAACGTTGGCGGGCCGAAGTGCGCGCTTTCCGCGTCCGCCTTGGCCTGTGCTAACCGCGCCTGATTTTGCAGATAATCGAGTTGCGCTTTGGCGTTCTGCAAGGCGGCGGTTTCGCCGTTCACTTGCGCCTTAAGCGCGTTGGCGCTTGCTCTCGCAATTGCCGCCTCCGCCGTCGTCTTGTCCATCTGCGCTTTCATCGTCGCAAGGCGCATCGGTACGCCTTCCGCGTCGGGCGCGTTCGCAGCTTCTGCCTTCGCGATTTCTAAGTCGGCTTTTGCCTGTTTCAGTTGCGTTTCTGCGGCCGTGACCTGGCCTTGCAGATAGTAGCCAAAGCCGTAGTGCGCGATGAAAACGGCCAGCGCCACGGCAGTGAGCCACGGCGGCACCAAGGCGCCAAGGAAGAGCCACGCTTGCTCGAAAATTCCGCCGGTCACGGCGCGGTTTTCACGGAGCGCCGCTGCCGCTTCCAATTCCTTCACGCGCGCCTGAAGCAAGGCTTCGCGTTCGGTCTGCCCCTCGCCCATTGTGGTTCTTTCCCTTGCTCGTCGGGCTTCACCGCAATCGCGACAGTATTGAAATGCTCACAAAGCCACCCATTGTACGGCACCCTCTAAAGCAGGGCAACTTTTACGTGTGGTGTTCGGCGGTTTGTGCTAATGGCGGATTGCCCCGGATTGATCCCACCCAGCACATTGAGCGGGTGCTATGTCGGCAGATCGCCCTGACCCTATCGCCCAACCGCAGCCGCCGTCGTCCGACCTTTCTTCGAAACCGGATCAACCGCGCGCGAGCGATACCGAGCAGGACGAGGAGGAACGCCGCCGCGCCGGACGTGGCGGCGGCGGCAGCAATCCGGCCAACGCCGGCCATAGCCTCAATATCAGGCCCGACGTGGTCCAGGGGCCGGCCGGCTTGGAAGTCCGCACCACCATGAAAAGCGCCGACTATCGCGCGGAGGCCAGCCTTGAAGCCGACCTCGCCGAGGCGGCACGCGACACCCGCGAAGAACATCAGGAGCCCTTGCGCGAGCAAGTGGCGCAGCGCGACCCGGCCGCCCATGACGGCGCACCGCCACATCCAAGAGACGCTCTTGAAGCCGATCTATTGGCAGCAGCGAGCGCCCTCGACGATGGTCCGCAGCGCGAGCAAGTAGCTCACCGCGACACGTCGCCGACCCACGACGATGCGCCGCTACATCAAAGAGACGAGCTTGAGGCCGATCTATTGGCCGCCGCAGCGAACGCCGACGACGGCGATCCGCAGCGCGAGCAAGCTTACCGGCAAGCGAGTGAGGAAAGCACGAAACGGCAGGACGCGGAGCGCGCCGCTCGCAGCGGCGAGGATGTACCGGGCGAT
>DASYNQ010000309.1:0-3160 GCA_036008425.1 Methylocella sp.
TCTTGCCGCATAGATGCCGCAGCCGCCGGAACCGGAGTTAAGGCAATGTTCGCATAATCGTCCGGCCGGCTTCGCCAATTCGGTGATCTCAAGAACCTTGCAACAAAAGCTGCATTCGCCGCAGGCTTTTCCTGGGATTGCCAGCATAAGGTTCCGGCCTCGCGATTGATGCCCGATTCGATATTTTTAACTCTTTATCGCGGCAGGTGCTGGCGCAAGAGGAATCGCAGCTTATGCTCCGGTTATGGAACTCAACGAGCCGTTCGCGCAGCTCACTTTGATCCCGGAAGAGTCCAATTTCGAACTCGTCGAAATGAGTGTTGAAGAAGCTGCCGAGCGAGAATTGCAGGCTCGGCGTATCCACGAGAGCCGCGCTACTCTGTCTGCGGGCACCCAATGGACTTCGGCGTCGAATACAGTATTCGACGCCACTTGCCGGCGTATTCATGGCGCGGCGAGAAAACTTCCGCCGCGCTAGTACAAGCCAGCGCGGATAAAACGGATCGTCCGATCGCTTCTGTCCGCCCGCGCCAGCCTCGCCTCGCTCGCGCCGCGTTGCACCAGCCTCACACCAGCTTTTCATTATATGCCGGGCAAGATTTCGTCGAAGTTTTGACGAAATGCCGAGTCCAACATCTCTGGCGCGGTGACGTTCGCTTTGTTGCCGCGGGGGGCCTGAGGCAACAGGGCGACTGGTTCGGCACATGCCCAAGACGTGGCCTTTCCGGTCAAACGCCTCGCCAGCTTGCCATCGGAAACGCCGGAGGATTCCCTCATGTCGGATGTGCTGCCATCAATAATCGTTCTCGCAATAACAACTCTGCTCGTTTTTCGCCGCGAACTCACCGCCCCTCGGGCCAAGAAAGGCGCCCCCGGCGCGCAGACGCCGCAAGACCCAGCAAAGCGCGCGAAGCTTCAAGGTGAGATAGCGAAGGCGCAGCATCATACGGCATTGCCGTGAAGCGTCCGCCGCCTTCAGCGAAGCGTGCACCGCGTTCTTGCGGATAATATCGAGAATCGGTGCTGACGCTTTCGAGCATTTCCGTCGGGCTGTCTTGCGTTCGGCTCCCGGTTCATCGCGAATGGTCGTGCGCGCGCGGTCATGCTCTTGCTCTTTAGCCCGAACTGCGGCAATCACCAGCAAGTCCTTGCTCCCTGAGAGTTCGCGGCGATGAACGTGGATGAGGTCCGCAATCTGTGGCGTCAGAACCGGGGAGAGGAACCAATTATTGACGGCGCGGCGGCAAAAGATGAGAATTGAGTCGCATTGTCTTTCGCTGGCGCGCCCGCTGGTGGCGTTGACATCAACGCCACGCCTAGCCTGTTTCCCAACCTTTCGATCCCGCAATGAGGCAACCCTTGCTTCCCCTGGCGGGGCCCGGACTTGCGATGCTGGTACCGTGGGCGAGCAAGGAAACTCCCAGCTATGAATACCATGGTTTACATACTGTTGATCGCGTGGATCGCGATAGCGATCTTAAATACGTTGTCGGCATGGCGTTATACATGGGGCCTTCCGCTTACCGAGATTCCCGGACTCACGCCTCCCGTCGCCGTCATCGTAGCCGTGAAGAACGCATCGGACGTGTCGCGTGCCTTCTTCGACCGGCTACGCCATCAAGCCTATCCAGACTATCGAATCATCGCGGCAATCGAGTCGGAGGAAGATCCCGCCTTCGCCATGGTAACGGAGGAATCGAAACGGCCGGGAGCGCCCATTCGCACGGTCGTCGCGGGCCAATCCGAACGCACCGGTCAGAAGGTCTGGAATTTGCTCGCTGCCGTCGACGCAATCGAGATCCGCGACGAGATCGTGGCTTTCGTCGAAGCGGACACGCTGCCGACGCCCGAGTGGCTTCCCCGCCTCGTTGCCGCGCTAGTCAATACTGGGCGTGAAGCGGTCACGGGTTACCGTTGGATCATCCCGGCCGACAACCGGGTGAGTTCGGCCGTCGTCGCGGCGGCGAATGCGTCGGTAGTGACGTCGCCGAGGATCCCTTCGATAACGAACCATTGCTGGGGCGGCACGATGGCCGTGCGGCGCAAAACGCTGGAACGCATCGATATCCGCCGCTACTGGGCCGGGGCGATCAGCGACGACGCACAAATGACCCTCGCCTTCAAGGAAGCGGGATACCCGGTCTTTTCGCCACGCCAAAGCCTCCTTCTCTCCCCCGTGGCCATGAGTTTGAGCGAAGCTCTATCGTTTGGCCGCCGCCAATACCGCATCATGTGGATGCATGGGCCCGGCATGTGGGCGCTGGCGGCGCTCGGAACGATCTTCCCGATCGCCGCCGCAGTCGCTGCGCTGAGCATGGCCTTGCAAGGGAGCGTTGTTGCCATTGGCCTCCTTGGCGCGTCCCTCCTTTTTGGCGAGGTTCGTTACCATTGCCGGCGCAGAATCGTCGTCGCGCTCTGGGGAGAGGCCGCCGGACGCGCAATGTACTGGCGGGTCGAGCGGTGGCTGCGGCCCATTTGGTGGAGCTTCCATGCTTTGTGCGTGTTTTCGGCCCTGGGCTCCCGCCATATTTGCTGGGCTGGCATAGACTACTGGATTCGAGGTCCGCAAGATGTCGAGGTGTCGAGGCCGCCCCCGGCCAAGCCCTCGGCGAGCGGCCGCCGGTAGCGGCAAGCCCCAACGGCACCGTCCCACTCTCCTGCTCCCGCACCACAGGATCGTGAGAGGGATTAGGCTGTGTTGACGGTTTTTTCATAGGTAAATGATTCCAAGGCTGCCTTTACGGAAGGAGGCAGCCTTGAGTCGGGGCGCTGGCCGGCCAACAGGATTGGGCCGATCCAGCACCCACACTGCTTTGCGACGTTTCGATGCCGCTTCGAGAACATAGCGCAGCGTCGTTACAAACGTATAAATGCGGCAACCCAAATCCTGTAGATCGACAAGGATGACATCGCATGTATCCATCATTGCATCGGTCGGCTTGCGCACTTGACCATAAAGGCTGAATACCGGGATGCCATGCACCGGATCGATGAAGTCCATGCTCATCGAAGGCGCTTAAGGCGGATTAGCGCGGCCAATGGCGGACACTTTGTTGTCGCCGCTCAGGTCTTTTGACCGGCCGCTGCGCGTCGCTCGCCCGCTGCCATGACCTGCAAAGCAGCGATGACATCGGCCAGCCGCCCCGTTTTTTGACGTAGC
>DASYNQ010000310.1:0-6077 GCA_036008425.1 Methylocella sp.
CAGCAAAGCGACGCCGAGCAGAAGGAAGGGCAATATGCTGGTGACCGTGGCTCCCGCCGCCGAAATGTCCCTGTAAATGTTATAAGCGGCGAAGAAGAGCCCGAGAGCCATGACGGCAAGGAAAATCAGGAGTGTCCTCACCCCCATCGGGTGATCGAGATGCGGCTTCGGGCTTTCGGCCTGGGTGGCCGCGATATCTCTCGAGGAAATGGCCGTCACGAAACGCCTCCCTTTCGTGCCAGCGACGGTTAGGCGCGGTGTATGACAGGTGTGTGACAAAGCCGCGCCCCGGCCGCCTCCCCAAATTGCGGTGAAAGATGGCGTCGCGGCTCGCTCGAAAAGGTGAAATGTGGCAGCGGGGCGGAGCGCTTTGTTACGCGTATACTTACCCCAAGATTTCACAATCGCGTTTGTGACAAAGATTTTGTACTTAACTCTTTAGATTTAATTGGCAGGAGAGGAGGGACTCGAACCCCCAACCCCCGGTTTTGGAGACCGGTGCTCTAACCAATTGAGCTACACTCCTACGCGAGGGCATTTTTAGCGTGAACAACCGGGCCAACGCAAGGACCGAGCGCCGTCGATTCCGGGCGGGACGGCCCTCGCGCGACGTTCAGTCGTAGCGCAGAGTCGCAAACATGCCCGCATCCTGATGATACAAGAGGTGGCAGTGAAAAGCCCACCATCCTGGATTGCCAGCATCGAAAGCCGCGATCACGGTCGTTTTCGGAGGCACCAGCACGGTATCGCGCACGGCGCCGGCGAAACGATTGCCGTTGATCGCGACAACTTGGAAGGAATGACCATGCAAATGCATGGGATGCGGCATCATGGTTTGATTGGTGAGTACAAGCTCCACTCTCTCACCTTCGGCGACCTTGAGTGGCGGGACGTCCTTGGTCCAAGCCACATTGTTGAGTGACCATTGGTAGCCTTGCATCGCTCCCGTCAAATTTATCACATGCGTCCGGTCCGCCTTGCGGTCCGCCAAAGGCTTGACGGCTCTCAGTGAGCGCTCAAGGCCGAGCGTAAGCGGCGGCGATGCCGCGCCGGCCATGCCGGAAACGCGAGAAACTTGTCCCTTCCCGGCCAAAAGCGCGATGCCAGTCTGGCGTCGCTCGCCTTCGACCACGGCGACCACCGGATAGGCGGCGGCGGTTTTGGGAATGGACAGCTCGATGTCCAGCCGCTGCGCGACGGTGATGGGGAAAGTGCGGCCGCGAACCGGTTGGACAGGGATCCCATCCACCGCGATGAGATTGCCCTTGAGCCGGCCGAGATCGATATGGTAGGCGCTCATTGAGGAGCTGTTGATGACCCGCAGCCGCACACGGCCGCCGGGTTCGACCTTGACCACTTCCGGATCGGCAAGGGTGCGGCTATTGGCGAGAAACGCGTCATACTGCACATCGTTTAAATCCGGCTTGCTCGTCATGGCCGCCGTCGCCATGCCCGGCACCTCCATTTTTGGGACCGGACGTGCTTGCAGTTCCGAATAAATCTTCTCCGGCGGCGTGAAACTGAAATCGGCGAGCATGAGGACGATGTCCTGCCGGTCCGATTTTTCGCTGCCATCCCGGATGATCAACGGCGCGGAAAGCAGAAGCTGCTCTTGAAATCCATAATGCGAATGCATCCAATAGGTGCCGCCGAAGCGCAGCGGGAAGTCATAGCCGGCACTCCCTCTCGGCGGAATCGCTGGGCCGGAAATGCCCGGGACGCCATCTTGCTGCCAAGGCGGCGTTAGGCCATGCCAGTGAATCAGGCTCGGCTCTTCGATATGGTTTTCGACCCGAACGCGAAACGGCTTGCCGGCGTCGGTGGTGATTCCGAAGGTTCCGTCGGGCTGGCGGATGCAATATACGGAAGCGGACTTGCCGTTCACCTCTATGTCACGGCGCTCGAGCCGCAGCACCGTTGGCGCGGCGTCGCCCATCTGCGCGCGCACCCGCGATGCCGCACCAACAGCAATACTTGCAGCAAGAAAGCCACGGCGCGACAGCATGAAAATCTCCGATGCGGGATAGGCTAGAGCGTTGTCGTTGTAAAACACTTGGCAATTGGCAAGAAAAAAAGTTGCCAACGAAATCGTGCCAAGTACGAAACCGCCGCTGGCTGAGGTCGTGCTGGGTCTGAACCTAGGCCTATTGCGGGTTCTCCAGGCTGAACGTTTCCGACGTCTCGTCATAGGCGAAGAGTTCGCCGTAGCGGCCCCAGTTCACCACGCTCTTCAAGGTCCGATCGGCATAGTCCTCGGACATGTAATCCTCGAGTTCCTCCAAAAAACGGACCGCGCGGGCGGTATGGGTGGGCCGCTCGTCGAGGACCAGTTTTATCCGCGCGGCAAGCGGCAAATAGGTCAGAAGATGATCGCCAAAGAGCTTTTTGCGCAAATCGACATCCGCCTCGGCGAAGCGGTGTCCGGCCGGCGTCAATTTGATGTCGCCTTCCTCGATCTCGGCGAAGCGCAGTAATTGCAAGGTTTCGGCCACCGGAAACAGTTCGTCGACTTCCATTTGCAGACTGTCGGCGAGCGCCGGAAGATCGGCGCGGCCCAAATAGGGTTCGGCGGCGATCTCCTCGATCATGCCGGCGAGCGTATTGGTCGAAACGCGCGGCAGAGCCATCCCGAAGCCGAGACCGGGGAATGCCCCCTCGCGGCCCGGCGCGAGCGCTTCCGGCCGCTTGGTCATGAGCGCGTAGATCTTGTCCACCAATTGGCGGAACTCGGGAGCGAGCCGATCGCGCGGATGCTGCAGCCTGACCTGAATTTCGGCGGCGATCCGGCCGGGATTGCTCGACAGCACGATGATGCGGTCGCACATCAGCACCGCCTCCTCGATATTGTGAGTGACCATGAGGATGCTCTTGATCGGCATGCGCCCCTCGACCCAGAGGTCGAGAAGGTCGGTGCGCAGGGTTTCCGCGGTGAGCACGTCGAGCGCCGAAAAAGGCTCGTCCATCAAGAGAATATTGGGCTGGACGACGAGCGCCCTCGCAAAGCCGACTCGCTGCCGCATGCCGCCGGAAAGTTCCTTCGGGAAGGCCGACTCGAAACCGTCAAGCCCGATGAGGTCGATCGCTTTTAGCGCGCGCCGGCGCGCTTCGTCCTTTGGGACCTGTTTTGCCCTGAGACCGAGCTCGACATTGGCGAGCACGGTCAGCCAAGGAAACAGCGCAAAACTCTGAAACACCATGGCGACGCCGTCGACCGGGCCGCGCACCGGCTGGCCAAGATAGCTCACCTCACCGCCAGAGGGGAAAATGAGCCCGGAGACGATCCGCAGGAGCGAGGATTTGCCGCAGCCGGACCGACCGAGCAGGCCGACGATTTCGTCCGCTTTCAGATCGAGCGAAACATCGTCGAGGACCGCCGGGCCTGGCTCCCCCGCTCCGGTCTGGTAGCGCTGTGAGATGTTTCTAACTTCAAGCAAGGACTTCTTGCTTGCAAACGAAGTCCGCGCATTGTTGCCTTGCATGAAATCACCTCAATCGAGCCGCAAGCGCCTTTCGGCGAGGCCGTAAAGCGGGCGCCAAAGTAGGCGGTTGAACATAATGACGAAGAGCGACATGACCGCGACGCCGAGCACGATTTTGGGATAATCGCCATCCGCGGTCGCCTTGGCGATGTAGGCGCCAATCCCATGCGCCGACACCGTATCGTTGCCCCATTTCACATACTCCGCGACGATCGCCGCGTTCCAGGATCCGCCCGAGGCGGTCAGCGCTCCAGTCACGTAATAGGGAAAAATAGCGGGGATGATAACGTTCTTCCACCAATCCCAGCCGCGAATACGAAAATTCGCCACCGCTTCCTTGAGATCGTTCGGAAACGCCGAGGCGCCGGCGATGACGTTGAAAAGAATGTACCATTGCGTGCCGAAGACAATCAGAAAGCTAAGCCATATGTCGGGGTTTAGCGAAAACTTCAGAATAAGAACGACGGCGACGGGGAAAATAACATTCGCCGGAAACGCCGCCAGGAATTGCGCCAGGGGCTGCACTTTCTCGGCGAGCGCCGGCCGTAGACCGATCCAGATTCCGGCCGGCACCCAGACCAAGGTCGCCAGCGCCATGAGCAGGACCACGCGCACCATGGTGAATATTGTATAGAGCACGCTTTGCCAAAAATCGCTCCAGCTGAGTTCCTGGCGCACATAATCGACGATGAGCCACCCGGCCCAAACCGTGCAGAGACCGACGCAAGCTACCCACAAAATGTCGATCGCGCGGCTTAACGCGGGGCTTTGTGGCACAAAGGGGGAAGAGCGAACCGGAAGTTCCATACGGAGAAGCGCTATGGCACGCAACAGTTGGGCCGGCGCGCGCATCGATGCGCGCATCCAATGGGTCCTTGCGAAGACATTCGCCACGAAGGACTTTTCCTGAATCTGACCGGCCGAAAGCTCGACTCGAAAACGCGCCGCGAACGTGACCAGCGGCCGGAAAAGCAATTGGTCATAGGCAAGGATCACGGCCAGCATGGCGACGACCGCCGCGAACACCGCATCGATGCGCTTTTCCTCGATGGCGAGGGCGAGATAGGAGCCGATGCCGGGCAATTTGACGGTGGTGTCGCCAACCGAAATCGCTTCGGATGCGACGACGAAAAACCAGCCTCCCGACATCGACATCATCATGTTCCAGATTAGCCCGGGCATCGCGAAGGGCGTTTCGAGTTGCCAGAACCGCTGCCACCACGAAAGCCCGAAACCACGCGCAACCTCGATCAGGTCGCGGGGGACGCCGCGGAGCGACTGGTAAAAGGAAAAGGCCATGTTCCAGGCCTGCGAGGTGAAAATCGCGAAGATCGCCGCGCATTCGGCGCCCAAGATCGAGCCCGGAAAAAGCCCAAGAAAAAAGGTCACCGTGAAAGACAGAAAGCCGAGGATCGGTACCGATTGCAGGACGTCGAGCAATGGAATGAGGACGAGCCCGGCGCGCCGGCTTTTGGCGGCAAGCGTCGCGTAGACGAAAGTGAAGACCAGCGAGGCGGCGATGGCGGCGAACATGCGCAACGTCGTGCGCAAGGCATAATACGGCAACAGCATATAGTCGAGCGAAACGACCGTCGATTCGGGCGCCGTCAGCGGCAGGGTCAACCCGTGCGAAACATGGGTGATCGCGATGAAGGCGGCCAGGATCAGAGCAAATGCAAAAAGATCGTATTGGTTGGGAAGCGCCTTGCGGCCGAGCGAGGTGAAGGCGACGAATCGGGAGAGCATGGCGGCCTTTCACGAGTGTCATTCGGGTGAGTTTGGCGGTAACGAACATGCGGAAAGGCGGACTCCGTGCCGGGGCCGGGCGGACGCGTCCGCTCGGCCTTTTACGCTCGTCGAGACACATGAAAAATAGATGACGGCAAAAACGGCGAACGGCGTTCCGCACCGCCGGTTCGAAGAGTCTTCGTGGATTTATTCGGGAATTCCGGGGATCGCGTCAAGTTAACCAAAACGAACGTATGATTGCAGGACGGCCGTTTTTTTGACTTTTTAACGACATATTACGGATTATGGAATAATTTAAGCGTGTCGCTCTGTGGGTCTTACGTCGATGCGATATTTTTCTCGTTGCTTTTTCCCGCTCGGCTCATTTTTTGGGCTCGGCCTCGCGCTGCTCGCCGGCGGCTGCGCGGGCGGGGTCACCGGCGATGATCTCTTCCCGAGCCCATCGGATTACGAAGTTAGCGGCATAGACGTCTCCAAATATCAGGGCGATATCGATTGGACGAGCGTGCGCGCTGCCGGCGTTCGCTTCGCCTGGATCAAGGCGACCGAGGGCGGCGACCGCGTCGACGAGAAATTCGCGCAAAATTGGGCCTCGGCGAAAGCCGCTGGTGTGCCGCGCGGCGCCTATCATTTCGCCTATTGGTGCAGGCCGATGGAGGAGCAAGCGGCCTGGTTTACGGCGCATGTTCCCAATGACCCGGACGCCTTGCCGCCGGTGCTCGATGTCGAATGGAACGGGCAATCGAAGACCTGTCCTATACGCCTGCCGCGCGATGTCGCCATCGCGCAGATGAAAATCATCCTTGCCGCGATGGAACGCGCCTACGGGAAAAAGCCGGTGATCTACAC
>DASYNQ010000311.1:0-1791 GCA_036008425.1 Methylocella sp.
GATGGCGTAGCCGGCCGAAGAAGGCACGCGACACGTCCGATGCGTTCTTCACGGCCACGATGACGACGACGGAGGGCGTACTTCCGGGAATTTCGGTTAGCGGAAGACCCCATGTGTAACGCCATGCAGACACCGTATTTACGAGTGCGATCGCGATCCACGCGATCACCAGAATGCCGGCGATGGTATTCATTGCTTGGAGGTTCCCTGGCCCGCTCGTCGCGCCGTCAACAGCAGTCCCGCGCCCTCGTCCTCGGTTGCCGGAGTGCCGCGCAACCAATGCATGAGATGGCCTCCTAGCAAGCCGACTGCCGCAGCTGCGTGCCAGGACAACGCACCGCGAAAATGCGCCCCGGTGCATTTGACCGCGGTGCAACGCTCGATCCAATATACGAGAGAATCGTTGCCACCCCAAGGGACATGCTCAATGTTGTCAACGATGGCGTTGGCGCCTTTTGCCAATTCGGCGAGAGCGGATTTTGTCCACCATGTGAGATGATGGGGCGGCGCGTTGAGCAGGAAATTCGGTATGCGGGTCATTGCCGACGGGACGTGCGGCACGCCAACGAAGATTAGGCCGCCAGGTTTTACCGCTTGCACCATCTGGGCGAACAGGGTCGCGGGCGCCCTCACATGCTCGAGGACTTCGAACGCGCAGACGGCATCGTAAAATCCCGCGTGCTCGACAAGATGCTGAGCGAGCGTTTCGTTGCGCACTCCATCGATCGCGCCGCCTTCGGCGAAGTGCGGGTCGAGCCCGGAGTAAGTCGCCTGCGGCACGCATGACCGGAAGCTCGCAAACCCGCATCCGACATCAAGGACGCGAGCTCCAGCTTGGATCCGCCGCGCGGCGATCAGAAACTCGTCGCGAATGGTTTCATGCGAAAAAAGCTTTTTGGCGTTCATCCTTGTGTAGAACTGGACATAAAACGCGCGGTCTCCTTCAAGCGGAGGATCGAAGAAATAGAGACCTGCCGGCGACTCCCACAATCCGAATCGATCCACGCCGCGGAAGCTCGGCCGGACGTCCGTCTTGAACTCGATACGCCAAAGGTCGGTGAGGAGACGGGCTGCCACCCACTGGATATGCCGGACGGCCGGACGCCCTGTGACCGGACAGGCGGGTGCGCGTTCTTGAGGCGGCATTTTCCAGGGCGCCAAGGGGCTTCGAGACCGGGCAAGAAAGATTCCATGAAATCTGAAAGATTGCAAACAGCTCAACTATGCTCAAACTGTGTCGGCGCATCTGATCGCCGGGCGACGAATAAAGCGCTTCAATTCATCGCCCGAATTGCTTCGGGAACGGCCATGTTGCTGAACTTACAAAAACCGCTCACGAGTCTTTCGCGGGTCCGCAGGAAGTGGCTCATTGCGCGAAGCCGGATCTTCGATCGCAAATGGTACCGGACCGAATATCCCGAGAGCGGCGTCGCGGGGTTGGATCCGATCATGCACTATCTGCTCATCGGCGCGGACCAAGGTTACCGGCCACATCTTTTATTCGATCCAGCTTGGTATATGAACGCGCGCGGACCCCGGCAGCGCGATCAAAATCCGCTTGTTGATTACATAAAGTACGGCGCGCGGGAGGGCATCGAGCCGTCTCCCTATTTTGCAACCGCGTTCTATCGAAAAGTTGCGGGCGGCACAGGCGGTTTGACGCCGCTCGGACATTTCGTGGCTTACGGGCTGCCGCGCGGCCTTGCCCCGACGCCCCTGTTCGACCGGGCATGGTATTTGGATAACAATCCTGACGTGCGGCGCGCGGGCTTCGACCCGTTTCTTCATTTC
>DASYNQ010000312.1:0-4554 GCA_036008425.1 Methylocella sp.
TAGGTTTCGCGCTTGCTCCCCGCCGCCGCGCTAACATGGGTCAGCGCCGCCGCAATCAGATTGCGATCGGCGAAAACGTGCCCGATTCGCGCCTCAAGCGTTCCGACATCCTGGACTTGCCAAGCCATTCTATTTCACGGATTTCAGCATCCTGTCGAGGCGCACCGTCCACGGCCATTCCCAAAACGTCCAGGCCGGCTCGCCCTTGCCGACCGAAAAGAAGATCACTTCGGCGCGGCCGACAAAATTTTCAAACGGCACGAAGCCGACGCCTCCCTGATCGGGTGAAACTCGGCTGTCCGTCGAATTGTCCCGGTTGTCGCCCATCATGAAATAATTTCCGGCCGGAACTTCGAAAACCTGGGTATTGCCATTGAACCCGGTGTCGCCCTGAATCTGGATGATCGTGTGGCTGACTCCGCCGGGCAGCGTCTCGCGATAGGTCGGGACGCCGGTTTCGTGCCCGTAAAAATCCTCGGTATGGACCTTGGCAATCGGCTCGCGTGGCACGATTTCGCCATTGATGTAAAGCAGGCCGTCCTTCATTTGAATCTTGTCGCCAGGCAGGCCGATCACGCGCTTGATGTAGTCCGTTTGTCCGTCGCGCGGAAGCTTGAAGACGGCGACGTCGCCGCGTTTCGGCGGCGACGCCAGAATCCTGCCGGAAAACAAATCCGGGCTGAATGGAAACGAGTGATTCGAATAGCCATAGGCATATTTGGAAACGAAAAGATAATCGCCAATCAGCAAGGTCGGAATCATCGAGCCGGAAGGAATATTGAACGGCTGAAACAAAAAGGTGCGCACGACGAGAGCGATGAGCAGCGCCTGAACGATGACCTTCAAGGTGTCGCCCTTGCCGCCTTCCTTTGTCTTCTGCTTCATACCGGCGCCTTTTCGATCCAACCGTGCGGGCTCAGTCATGTAGTTTTCTCTCCAAAGAAGCGCTTTCGGACTCTGCTCCCTAGCAACGCCCCCGCGCCACGGAGCGCTCCTTACCATGCCTCGAAACGCCGGTATAGGGCACGCTCCGTGGCTTCGGCGTATGCCTGTCCGGGCGAACGGCAGCCAACAAAGGATTCGCGTTTTTCACATTCAGCGATCGATTAAAGCAAAGGAAAAGGCCGCCGTGCTCCGAGCCAACGCTGCCTCCAACTCGGAAGACAGAATTATGTTTGAAACTTCGCGATCCGCGCACTCGCCGCCTTTGGCCAATCCTCTCAAAGCGCCTTGACCGCCGCGAGCACCGCCTCGGCATGACCGGGGACTTTCACCTTGTTCCATACCATTGCGATCTGGCGGTCCATCCCGATGAGGAACGTCGTGCGCTCGATCCCCATGTATTTGCGGCCATACATGCTCTTTTCGACCCATACACCATAGGCTTCGAGCATGGCTTTCGATTCGTCGGACGCGAGCGCGAATTCGAGTTTGTGTTTGGCCTTGAATCTTGCATGGCTTGCCACCGGATCGGGCGATACGCCAAGGATTGCCGCGCCGGCCGTTTTGAATTCGCCGCGCAGGCCATTGAAGTCGATTGCCTCCTTGGTGCAGCCGGAGGTATCGTCTTTCGGATAGAAGTAAAGAACAAGCTTTCTGCCGCCGAAGCTTGCAAGCGAAATCCTGGCTCCGGCAGCGTCAGGCAACACGAAATCTGGCGCCTTGTCGCCCGGTGCCAACTTTTTGCCTAAGTTCTCGCCCAAGCTACTGCCGGAATTCTTGTTCAAGTTCTTCGGCGCCGCATTTGACAAATTTTTATTCATGGAGCTTTCCTTTCGTCACATCCAACGGCGAATGGCAACATCCAACCGTTCGCCCGTTTGCGTCGCGCGTCTTTCCGGTAAAATGCGTATAGTCGCACAGGATCAAAGTTTCCAGCTTCAGCTTGGTTTGGAAAGGCCGCGAGCGGTTGGCCGGACATGGTGAGGAAAATCCGGCCCGGCCCCGTCCATGGCCGGGGACTTGGCTGCGCCGGCAGGGGAAAGCGGCGCATGCCGCTCCATGCATCGGGCTAACGACAAGCAGGCGCGGCCCCGCGTGGCATACCTGGTCCGCGTGCAAGCTGGTACTCGTATTGGCTCTTTTAGCGCTCATCGGCGGCGGTTTCTTCGTTGCCCGCCTCGCGCTCGGGCCGCTCGCGATCGACGGTTTCGCGCCGCAAATCGCCATGGCGCTCGATGATCGTTTCGGCCATCGCTACGAGTTCGGTTTCGGTGGAACCGCGATCGTGAAGAACGGCTATGCCCCGGCGCTGAGCATCGACAAGTTGTCGATTAAGGAACCCTCCGGCCGCATGATTTTGACCGCGCCGCGCGCAGAAGTGTCGGTCGATCTTCTTGCGCTTAGTGTTGGACGGGTGACGCCAAGGCGGCTCGAAATTTTCGACGTCGAGGTGCATCTGACATTGCGTCCCGATGGTTCGCTCGCTTTGCCGGTTGCGTCCAATTCCGAGGAAGCAGTGGCTCTTACGCCGCCGCTTGCCTCGGCGCTTGCGCCTGACAGCCCTTTGCCGCCGCCGGACGCGGGGACCAAAGATCCGGCGGCGCAGGCGCTCACGGCAAAGCCGCCACGCGCCCTTATCGTCAAGCAGATGGCGGCATCGATCCGGCTCGTTATCGACACGCTGACCAATCCGGCAAGTCCGGCCGCGGCGATCGATCGCATCGGCATCACGCGCGGCAAGATTGTTATTGACGACGAGACCGCCAATCAAACCATGATCTTTAACGGCGTCAATCTCGGTTTCGATAAATCGTCTGGCGCCACGAGGTTCGAACTTTCCGTCGACGGACCGAACGGCCGCTGGTTGGCCTCGGGCGTTGCCGGCGGCATGCCAGGCTCGGAACGCGGTCTCATGCTTTCGTTTTCAAATCTATCCCTCGATGAAATCTTGCTGGCGACCGGCACGCGCACGATCGGCGCCGATTTCGATATGCCGCTGTCAGGCAAGCTCAGCGTCCGTTTACAAGCCGATGGGATGCTTTCGGAGGCGGCCGGCCAGTTCGAATTCGGGGCAGGTTACCTGCGTTTCGACGACCCCGACGATGAACCCCTGATGATCGACAAGGTCACCGGCGGGTTTCATTGGAATCCGGCGGCGCGGCGCATTTCGGTCGATCGTTGGCGGCTCGTGGCGGGCACGACTCATTTCGCGATGTCGGGCTTCGTGACACCACCGCGTCGGGAGGGCGATCCATGGTCGATTGGGCTGACAAATGAGGAGCCTAGCGTGTCGGGTCCCGAGCGGCCCGGAGAAAAACCTATTTCGTTCGATCACGGCGACTTGGCGGCGCGGCTTTACTTGGCTGAAAAAAAGCTCGTCATCGACCGGTTTTCGTTTGACGGTCCGCAGGGCGGCATCGCGATGGCCGGCGGGCTCGATTGGAGCAATGGACCCCATATAAGGCTCGGTGCGTCGATCTCTCCGGCGCCTGTCAGCACCGTCCTGCGGATGTGGCCCTCGTTCGTCGCGGCGCCGGTCCGGTCCTATCTGCTTTCCCGCGCCAGCGAAGGAACGGTGGAGAAGGGCACCCTGCGGATCGATTTCGATGCCGACGATTTGCGGGCGATGCGGGCCGGGAACCCGCCTCCCGATGCAAAGGTCTTGCTCGATTTCATGATTGCCAATGCGAGCCTCGAGTTTCTGCCGGGCGTGCCGCCTTTGCGCGGCATCGATGGTACTGGTCATGTCACCGGCCGGACCGCGACTTTCGCGGTCGCGAATGCCGCCCTCGATGCCGGCAATGGCCGCGTGCTGACCTTGTCGGACGGCAGTTTCCGTGTCGCCGACTTTGAGTTGAAGCCCGCGCCGGCGATGGTAGAGGCCACGGTCACTGGCAGTGTCGAGGCGATCGGGGAGCTTTTATCGCATGACGCGTTAAAACCCTATGCCAGTCTCTCGCTCGATTCTTCCACCATGAGGGGACAGGCCGGCGGCAGTCTCGAAATCGATATGAAGCTCGGGCCCAACACCGGCCCGGCGGATACAACTCTCAAGATCAATGCGACAGTCACCAATTTCACCGCCGAACGGCTGATCGGCAACGAGAAGCTTGACGCCGCGACTCTGACCGTCAATGTCGATCCGTCGGGCCTAAGAGCGAACGGGCAGGGCATCATGTTCGGCGCTCCGGCCGCGATCGGCATCGAGAGATTGCCAGGCAAGCCCGCCGAAGCTTCGATTGGCTTGACCCTGGACGATGCCATCCGCGCGAGGCAGGGTTTTGGCGCCAATTCCGGGGTGACCGGACCGGTTGGCGCTACAATTACCGCGACCATCGGCACCGGTGAAATAGCTAAGGCGCGGATCGAGCTCGATTTGAGCCGTGCCGGGATCGAGATTCCAGGAGTTTCGAAGCCGCCGGGACGGCCGGGAAAGGTCGCTTTCGCGCTCGCCGTCAACGACGCTGGGACCTTGCTCGATCAGATCGTTGTCGACGCCGGGACCATTCAGGCGCGGGGCAATGTGCAGCTTGGCGCGGGCCTCTCTCTTGTCGCGGCGAAATTTCCGCAGGTTAAGCTGTCGGCCGGCGACGATATGAAGATCGACGCGAT
>DASYNQ010000313.1:0-4476 GCA_036008425.1 Methylocella sp.
GGCGAAAAAAAGCGCCAGCCGCCATCGCGCGTCGCGTCGCCGGTGACGTAAAGACTATAATCGTCGATTTGTTTGCCGTATTCGAACAGCCCGCTGACGCGGCCGAAGGAGCCGCCCAAAATTTGCGTCTCGAAGCCTTGCCAGAGAAAACCGTTCTTCATTTGCAGGCTGACCGCGCCGCCGAGGGCGTTGAGGCCAAAGACCGGATTGCTCGGAAATACGTCAGCGCGGTAGATCGCTTGGGGAGGAATCAGGTCCCAATTGACGGTGTCGCCAAAAGCCTCGTTGACGCGAATTCCGTTCTGATAGACCGCGAGGCCTTGCGGGGTGCCCTGCCTCGGCGAGGCGACGAAGCCGCGATAAAACAAATCCTGTGAGAATGGGTTGCCGTTGACGTCGATCGATACGGCGCCTGGGATGTGTTGCTGCAATGTGTCGGTCACATTTTGGGAATTGGCGCGGGCAAAATCTTCCGCCGGCACAGTTTGCACCATGGCCGGGATTTTGTCGGGATTTTCGCCACCGCTGGGCAAGGGCGAGGTCGCGACCACCTCCACCTCCGGCAGCTCAATCGCCGCAGCGGGCGAGGCGGGCGTGGCGGTCTGGGCCAGGGCCCGCGCGGAGGGCCATAGCAGCGCGCCAAATCCGAGAATTCCCCAGACGCCGGCCATCCGCCGCATGATGTTTCTCCCAAATCCAGATTTCCTGGCATTCCGAACAAGGCCGAAGACTAAATTTGCAAAGGTCGACAGGCAATAGAATTTCTTGACATGAGTGCAAAATAGTTAGGAAGTGTTGCAAGTTTGCACTTCCACTCTGCCGGTATGATTGGAATAATTCATCATATAGAAAGGAAACTTTCCTTCGAGCTGTGCATTATTTGGAAGATTTATAATGCTGAGATAGCGAAGAAGCATGCACGGAATTCCCAAGATGGCGGGAAAAACTCTCGTATAGTTCGGGAATATTTCCCGATTGACAACGCCGGATGAACCGGCACGCCGCGTCCGATCGATAAAGGGTGCCAAGAACGCCTTGATTCGGCGCCACAGGCCGCCTTGAATTGTCTTGGCGATAGGCCGGAGACTAATCGTCTGGATATTTACCTACGCGTTTTCTTTGGGACCAAGAATGTCCCAAATGTCCGGGGATTTATCTCGCTTTTTCGAATAGGCATTGCCCCCGGTCCCATTCCGTGTTCCCGTTGTCGTCCAGCACCGGTGATGACGCCCGCCAACATTGCCGAGCACCATGTCTCTTCGAATCCGCCTGATTTGTTTGATCGCACTCGTCCTCGTCCTGAGCCTCGCGGTCGAGGGCGCCATCGTGTCGTTCAATGCCTCGCGCTCGGTCCCGACCGAAATGAATTCGGCGCTACAGGTCGGTCAGCAGATCGTCAAAAGCGCGCTGGCAGGCCTTCCGGAATCGCCCGACCCGCGAAGAAGCCTCGAAGATCTAGTGGCCTCGTTCAAGGGCAACCGGCATCTTCGCGTGTCCCTGACCGGCGACGCAGGCGCTACCGCGGAACCATCCCTGGCATCGTCGCATTTCGGCGCCGTGCCGCCGTGGTTCGTCCGCCTTCTCGGCATTTCGCCCATTGTCGACCGGGTGCCGGTCGCAATTGCGGGGCAAGATTACGGGAGCGTCGTCATCGAGACCAACCCGACGAATGAGATCCTCGAAGTGTGGAATGATCTCGGCGACAGCCTCATCGTGCTTACCCTATTCTTCGGCTTTAACATTCTGCTCATCTATGTATTCATCGGCCATACTTTGCGGCCCTTGGATAGTCTCGCCAAGGCACTCAAACAGATCGGGCACGGCGATTACAAAATGAGGATCGGCGACAGCTCGATTCCGGAGCTGTCGCGGCTTTGGCTCAGTTTCAATCTAATGGCCTCCCAGCTCGCGGAGATGGATGAACAAAACCGCCGCTTGAACGAGCAGCTTCTAACCTTGCAAGAAGAGGAACGCAGTCAGATCGCGCGGGACTTACACGACGAGATCAGCCCGTTCCTTTTTGCTGTCAACGCCGATCTCGCTACTATCTCGCGCCTTGCCAGTCAGGGGCGCAGTGCTGAGATCGCCGGGCAGCTCCGGTCAACCTTGGAGGCCGTCTCCCACATGCAGCGGCAGATCCGAACAATGCTTGGGCGCTTGCGCCCCGGAGTGCTGGCCGATTTCGGTTTGGCGACCGCCATAATGAGCATGGTCGAGTTCTGGCGCCGACGGCATCCAGGGACCAGCTTCAAAGTAAGCCTCCCCCCGGGCGGGGAAAGCTTCGGCGCCTTGACCGACATCACAATCTACCGCATTGTCCAGGAAAGCTTGAGCAATGCGGTTCGCCATGGCAATGCGGCGGAGATTTTTGTAGCGGTGACAACGGCGCCAACCGATGGTGCCGGGCCAAACCGCGTGAGCGTCGAAGTTGCGAATGACGGTCAGGAGATCGACAAAACGGCCGGTTTCGGCTTCGGGCTGACCGGAATGCAGGAGCGGGTACAAGCGCTGGGCGGGCGCCTTGTTCTCGCGCGAAAACCCGGGCTTGGTTTCTCGGTCACGGCAACCCTTCCCTGTCCGGCGCGAAGCAATCAGGTTCACACCTCTTCCATTGCGGGCGGCGGATGAAGGTTCTGATCGTCGACGACCACCCGATCGTTCATGCCGGTCTTCGGCGCCTCATCGCCGTCGAGCCGGACGCCCAGATCCGCGTAGCGGCGACGGCGAAAGAAGCCTTGGCGAGCTTCAAGGAAGATCGCCCCGACCTCGTCATCATGGATCTCAACCTCCCAGGGATCGGCGGTCTGGAGACGATCCGGCGGCTGATTATCGAAGACGAGTCCGCCCGCATCCTCGTTTTCAGCGTGCACGACGACTCGATTTATGTCGCACGCGCTTTCGAGGCAGGGGCGCTTGGCTATGTGACTAAGAACGCGCCGCCGGATCAGATTTCGCTGGCCATCGTCCACGTCGCCGCGGGGCACGAATATATCGAGCCCGATATCGCGCAGGAACTCGCCTTGCTCACCGTCCGGGCGTCCGGCCGATCCCATCTATCGCATCCCTTCAAGGATCTGACGCGCCGCGATCTTGAGATTCTCCAGCTCCTCGGGAAAGGCTTTTCCTTGCGCGAGATCGCCGATGCAGTCGGCCTCAGCTACAAGACCGTGGCAAATAATTGCACCCACATAAAGAACAAGCTCGGCCTTGCGCGAACTGCCGATCTGATCCGGATCGCGATCGACCACCAAATCTCCGTTCGATCAGCCGCCGATTGACACGCCCGCCGCGCGGTCATGATTGCCGGCCGACTTTCCAGCGCCGCCTTTCTTCGGCCAGACTTGCGCGGTCATAAAGGCTGCCTCGAGGCAGGTGGTCCATGCTTGTTTCGCGAAATGCGCGGCCGAAGGTCTCTACATGCTCACGCGTTTGAGTTCGAGGTTTTTTCTGACCGCCGTTTTCGTGGCCGGTCTCGCACAAAATGCGGCGGCGCACCCGCACGTCTGGGTATCGGCGCGCGAACAAGTGATTTTCGACGCAAAAGGCGAAATCGAGGCCATCCGCAATGCCTGGACATTCGACGAGATGTATTCGGCTTTCGTGACGGAGGGGCAGGGAAAGGAGGGCCAGCTCTTGACTAAGGAAGATCTGGCCCCCCTCGCCAAGAGCAATGTCGAATCTCTCGCCGAATTCGACTTTTTCACTTACGCCAAGGCGGCAAACCAAAAGGTCGAATTTGGGACGCCCATCGACTATTCGCTGGAACAGCGGGAGGACAAACTCGTGGTTCTCCGGTTTACGCTTCCGTTGAAAACCCCCGCCAGCGCAGCGAAAGCCTTCTCCTTTCAAGTCTATGATCCAACCTACTTCGTGGCTTTCGAGATGGAAAAGCAGGATCCGGTCGGCATGGCCGGCGCGCCAAAGGGATGTTCGGTCAATCTGCTCGGATCGAATCCCTTGGCGGCCGGCGACACCAAAAAACTTTCGGAATCCTTTTTCAGCGGTCTTTCGCCGGGCTATGATTTCGGGGTCAAGCTCGCGAGCCGAATTATTGTCGCTTGTCCGTGAGGTCTTGTTGAACCCAATTGAGTTTTCTTTCGCGGCGGTTTGGCGGCGTGCGCGGCAAGGCCTTGCGGCCGCCCGGCCGGTCTTGCCCCTCGCCTTGCTCTGTATGATCGTCTTGCTGCCTTCCCAATCCCTGGGGCAGGGCGTGCATCACCCATTCGCGGTCGGCGCCAATGAAGGCGCCATGGGAAGCGCGCAAGGTGTGAGCGGCTGGATCCTGGCGCACGAGGCGGGCTTTTATCGCCTGTTAAGCGGGGCCATCCGTGCCGCCAAACAAAGCGGCGCGGCCGCCTGGGGTCTGGCGGGTTTAAGCCTCGCTTACGGTATTTTTCATGCCGCGGGGCCTGGCCACGGCAAAATGGTGATTGCTTCCTATATGCTCGCCAATGAGCGCGCCTTGCGGCGGGGTCT